>JBQGCR010000759.1:0-2467 GCA_052038585.1 Kineosporiaceae bacterium | reverse complement strand
CGCCCCGTAGGTGAGGACGGCGGCCATCTGGAGGATCGTCTTGACGCGGTCGCGGATGTTGTCGGCCGTCGCGGAGGTGAAGGTCTCGGCGCAGTCGCCGCCCTGGAGCACGAACGCCTCGCCGCGCGAGACGGCGCCCATCCGGGCCTTGAGGACGTCGCACTCCCCCGCGAACACGAGCGGAGGATAGGTCGCGAGCGTCCCGACGGCCTCGTCGAGGGCGGCGCGGTCGGGCCAGGTCGGCTGCTGGGCAGCCGGGAGGTCGGCACCGGCGGCGAGCCGCTGGAGGGGCGTGGAGGTCGTGGTCGTGCTCACGAGCGTCAATGGTAGGTGCGCGTCCGGCATCCGGGACACGGGGCCCGGATGCCGGATGGCCCCCGACGCCTCAGGTGGCCGCGGGGTCCTCGTCCTCGAGGCCGTGCGCGAGCGCGAACCGGACGAGCTCGACGCGGTTGTGCAGGTGCAGCTTGCCGAGGGTGTTCTGCACGTGGTTCTGGACGGTGCGGTGCGACAGGACGAGCTGCGCGGCGATCTCCTTGCTCGTCATCCCGGTCGCGACGAGGCGCAGGATCTCGGTCTCGCGGGCGGTCAGCTGCGGGATGGGCCGCTCGGGCGCGGACTCGGCCGGCTCCTCCGCGGCGCCGAGCCGGCGGAACTCCCCGAGGACGAGCCCGGCGAGCCCCGGGGTGAAGACCGCCTCGCCGCGGGCCGTCGCGAGCACGGCGTCGAGGATCTCGCCGGGCGAGGCCGACTTCACGAGGTAGCCCGTGGCACCGGCCTTGATCGCGGCGAGGACGTCCTGCTGCTCGCCGCTCGCGGAGAGGATGAGCACGCGCGTCGGCAGGTCGCCGAGCGCGCGGCACACCTCGTCGCCGCGCATCCCCGGCAGGTTGAGGTCGAGGACGAGGACGTCGGGGGTCGTCGCGCGGGTGCGCCGCACGGCCGACGGTCCGTCCGCGGCGGTGCCGACGACCTGCACGCCCCGGGCCACGAGGTCGCGCTCCAGCGCGGAGAGCCAGAGCGGGTGGTCGTCGGCGACGAGCACCCGGGGGGCGGTGTCCGTCCCTGTCGTCGGGGCGTCGGTCACGGCTGCTCCTGGGCTCGGCGCGGGACGGTGAGGTGCACGGTGCATCCTGCCCCGGGACGCGTGGTCCACGTGGCGGTACCGCCGAGGTCCTCGACCCGGCCGCGGATGGACGACGAGACCCCGAGCCGGCCACGGGAGGAGGCGGACACGAGCTCGGTGAGCTCGGCGCCCGCGCCGTCGTCGCGGACGGTCAGCTCGACGCCGGTCGCGTCGCCCTCGAGGAGCACCCAGGCGCGGGCCCCGGGACCGGCGTGCCGCTCGACGTTGTCGAGGACCGCCGAGAGCGCGGCGTCGAGCTCGTGGGCGACCTGCGGGTCGACGAGCAGCGGGTCGCCGGGCACGGCCACCCCGACGCCGGGGCGCTCGTGGGCGGTGACGAGCAGACGCAGGTCGACCTCGGCGCCCTCGACGCCGTGCAGGTCGACGGGCGCCTCGCCCGGGGCGCCCGCCCCCGACACGAAGCGGCGCAGCGCCCGCTCCTGGTCGGCGGCGAGGTCGGCGAGCTCCTGCGCCGGACCGCCGAGCTCGACGCCCCGGCGGTGGATCCACGCGAGGGACTGCAGCACGCCGTCGTGCACGACGCGGGCGATGCGCTCGCGCTCGCGCAGCCGCTCGCGCTCGAGCAGCACCTGCTCCTCCCGGGCGAGCCCGGAGCGGGCGAGGTCGACGGCGAGGCCGATGAGCCCGCCGAGCAGGACGAGGATGACGATGTTGTGCACGGTCGCCTGCGTCGGCCGGCCGGCGATCTCGACGAGGTCGGCGACGGCGATGACGAGGGCGGACAGCAGGCCGCCCCGGGCCCCGGCGACGACCGCGCGGCCCGCGACCGACCCGGCCGCCCAGACCGTCGGCAGCGTGTACTGGCCGGCGCTCACCGCGTCCATCCCGTCGGCGAGCGGCGTGGCCAGGATGGCGAGGACGGCGATGACGACCTCGACCCCGACGACGACCCGGCTGCGCCGCCGGTAGAGCAGCAGCCCGAGCGACCACACCGCCAGGACACCGATGACGAGGACGGCGACCCACGGCCGGACCATGTCGTCGCGGCGGGTCCACGCGAGGAAGGCCGCGTAGGCGGTCCCGATCGGGCGGAAGACGTCGAGCCCGCGCAGGAACGCCTCGACGACGACCGGCTCGCGGCGGCCGGTGCGGGGTGAGCGCGGTCCGAGGACTCCCACGTGCGCCTCAGCTCGCGCGACGCTCCGGACCGGCGTCGCCCTCCAGCCCCTCGGCGTCGAGCGCGGCCTCGAGCTCGGTCGCGGCGCGGCCGGGGGTGGCGGCCTCGGCGGCCTCCTTGGCCTTGTTCTTCTTCTCGCGGGCGATGCGGTCCTTCATCGCCGTCGCGTACATGTCGACGTACTCCTGGCCGGAGAGCTCCAT
>JBQGCR010000758.1:0-2032 GCA_052038585.1 Kineosporiaceae bacterium | reverse complement strand
GGGGGGGGGGGGTTGGTTAAGGGGCACGGTCTGGGGGGGGGGTTCCACGCCCACGGGGGGTTGGGGGTCTGGGGGGGGGGCGCTGGGGGGCGAGGACACCGCGGCGGGGCGGGTCGGTCAGCGGGGTCGGGCGCTCGGGGGAGTGGTCGACGTCCCCCACGCTCGGGGCGTAGCCGAGGTGCCGCTGGGGGCGCGGGCGGGCCGCGGGGGACAGCGGGGCGGCCGAGACCTCCGAGGGGCGGGTGCCGCGCGGCCGGTCGGGCGCCGGGGCCGGAGGGGCCGGCGCAGCGGCCGGAGCCGACGGGGGTGCGGGAGCCGGCAGGTCGGCCGGGGGCACCGCCCACGGCACGATGCGCACGTCGAGCGGGGCGCCGGTGCGCCGGGCCGCGGCGCGTGGGGGCTCGGGCGCGTCCCGGACGACCCGCGGCGCGGGCTCGGCGGGCACGACGCGCTCGGCGCGCGTCGCCTCGACGGCCGCCCGCAGCCGGGAGCGGGGGATCGTGGTCTCGTCGACCTCGTCCAGCCCGTCCACGCCGTCCATCGTAGGGAGGGCGACCGGCTGCCCGCCGGGGTTCGGTGCAGGTCGCCGACCCGGCGGCGGACCCTCCGGCGGCCGCGCTCGCTAGGCTGCCCGACGTGGCGGACGAGGTGCGTGAGGTCGAGCCCGGCGGGTGGCGGTCCGCCGTCGCCGCGGCCCGGGACGAGGGCCACACCTTCTTCGACTGGCTGAGCGCCGTCGACCGCCTCCACGACGAGGCCGCCCCGGGGTTCGACGTCCTCTGCCACCTCCTCGACGTCTCGACGCCCGGCGCGCTGCGCGGGGTGCTGCTGCGCACCCGCGTCGCCGACGGCGAGCCGGTCCCGTCGCTCACCCCGGTGTTCGCCGGCGCCGCGTGGCACGAGCGCGAGACGCACGAGATGTTCGGCATCGACGTCGAGGGCTTCGACGACGGCACGGACCTCGGCCTGCGCCCCCTCCTGCTGCCCGACGGCTTCGAGGGCACGCCGCTGCGCAAGTCCTTCCAGCTCGCCGCCCGCGCGAGCCGCCCCTGGCCGGGCGGCAAGGAGCCGGGCGAGGGCCACGACAGCGCGCGCTCGCCGAGCCGCCGCCGCGTCCAGGCGCCGGGCGTCCCGCCGCCGGAGTGGGGTCCGCGATGACCCTCCTCGAGGCCACCGTCCGCGCGGTCGCGGCGCTCGCGGCGTTCCTCGTCCTGCCGCTGCTCGTCGGGCAGGCCGAGCACAAGGTGATGGCGCACATGCAGGGCCGGCTCGGCCCGATGTACGCCGGCGGCTTCCACGGCTGGGCGCAGCTCGTCGCCGACGGCGTGAAGTTCGTCCAGAAGGAGGACATCACGCCGCGGGCCGCCGACCGGTGGGTCTTCCGGCTCGCCCCGGCCGTCGCGCTCGTGCCCTACCTCGTCGCGCTCGCGCTCGTCCCGGTGCACCCGGGCGTGGCCGCGGTCGACGTCCCGGGCTCGCTCGTCCTCGTCCTCGCGGCGACGTCGGTCGGCGCCCTCGGCACGCTGATGGCGGGCTGGTCGAGCGCCAACAAGTACTCGCTCATCGGCGGTCTGCGCGCCGCCGCCCAGCTCGTGTCGTACGAGCTGCCCATCGTCCTCGCCCTCGCCTCGGTGGCCCTGGCCGGCGGCTCGCTCTCGCTGACCGTCCTCACCGACCGCTGGAGCCCGCTCTGGCTGCTCTGGCAGCTGCCCGGCGCGGTCGTCTTCCTCGTCGCCGCCGTCGCCGAGCTCCAGCGTCCGCCGTTCGACATGCCCGTCGCCGACGCCGAGCTCGTCATGGGCGCCTGGACCGAGTACACCGGCCTGCGCTTCGCCTTCTTCCTCCTGTCCGAGTACGCGGGCATCGTCGTCATGTCGCTCCTGTTCGCGACGCTCTGGCTGGGCGGCTGGCACGGCCCGTTCCCCGACGCGCTCGGCTGGCTCTGGACGCTGCTCAAGGGGTTCGTCGTGGCGCTGCTCGTCATCTGGGTGCGGGTCGCGTGGCCGCGCCTGCGCGAGGACCAGCTGCAGCG
>JBQGCR010000757.1:0-2485 GCA_052038585.1 Kineosporiaceae bacterium | reverse complement strand
CGGGAAGGCCCCGGCCCGGGGTGCGGCGGGCCGCGGCGGCACGGGCGCGGCCACCGGCCGGACGTCCCGCGCGGCGGTCACCGCCCCGGCGCGCTCGGCGTCGTGACCGGCCGGGACGGCTCGCCGGGAGCCGACCTCGATCGGCTCCGAGGTGCCCCGCATGGGAGGATCGCGCCGTGAAGTTCCCGGCCACGCCACGACGGCGCAGCGAGCCCGACGCCGGGCCCGGAGTGCAGGGGGTCGCGCGGGTCGACAAGCGCACGAAGGACCTGACGAAGCGGCTGCAGCCGGGGGACGTCGCCGTCATCGACCACCTGGACATCGACAAGGTCTCGGCCGAGGCCCTCGTCGCCTGCCGCCCCGCGGCGGTCCTCAACGCCCGCCCGAGCACGTCCGGCCGCTACCCGAACATGGGACCGGGCATCCTCGTCGAGGCCGGGGTCCCGCTCGTCGACGACCTCGGGCCCGACGTCCTCACCGAGATCGCCGAGGGCCAGCCCGTCCGCGTCCACGACGGCGCCGTCTTCGTCGGGGACCGCAAGGTCGCCGCCGGGACGACGCAGGACGAGCAGACGGTCGCCGCGGCGATGGAGGAGGCCCGCGCCGGGCTCGCCGTCCAGCTCGAGGCCTTCGCCGCGAACACCATGGAGTACCTGCGCAAGGAGCGGGAGCTGCTCCTCGACGGCGTCGGCGTGCCCGACGTGCGGACCCGGCTCGACGGCCGGCAGGCGCTCATCGTCGTCCGCGGCTACCACTACAAGGAGGACCTCGCGACGCTGCGGCCCTACATCCGCGAGTACCGGCCGGTGCTCATCGGGGTCGACGGCGGCGCCGACGCGATCCTCGAGGCCGGCTGGACGCCGGACATGATCGTCGGCGACATGGACTCCGTCTCCGACCGCGCCCTGACCTGCGGGGCCGAGGTGGTCGTCCACGCCTACCGCGACGGCCGCGCCCCCGGCCAGGAGCGGGTCCGCGAGCTCGGGGTCGACCCCGTCGTCTTCCCGGCGACGGGCACGAGCGAGGACGTCGCCATGCTCCTCGCCGACGACAAGGGCGCCACCCTCATCGTCGCCGTCGGGACCCACGCCACCCTCGTCGAGTTCCTCGACAAGGGCCGCTCCGGGATGGCGAGCACCTTCCTCACCCGGCTGCGGGTCGGCGGCAAGCTCGTCGACGCGAAGGGTGTCTCGCGGCTGTACCGGCAGCGGATCAGCAACCTGCAGCTCCTCCTGCTCTTCCTCGCCGGGGCCGTCGCCGTCGGCGTCGCGCTCGCCTCGACCCCGGCCGGCCAGACCTTCTACGCCCTCGTCGGCGCGCGCCTGGACGACCTCGTGTCATGGGTCCGCGGCTTCGTCGTCGACGCCCCGCCCGAAGCCCTGCGCGCCCCGCGCGCGACCCTGCGGATGCTGATGCCCACATGATCGACTTCCGGTACCACCTCGTCTCCCTCGTCTCGGTGTTCCTCGCCCTCGCCGTCGGCATCGTGCTCGGCGCCGGACCGCTGGAGGGCTCGATCGGCACCCAGCTCCAGGGCCAGGTCGACGACCTGCGCACCAGCCGGGACCAGCTCCGCGGCGAGCTCGAGCGCACCTCGCAGGGGGTGCAGCACCGCGAGGACTACCTCGCCGCGCTCGCGCCGTCGGTGCTGTCGGACCGGCTCGCCGGCCGCTCGGTCGTCGTCGTCGTGCTGCCCGGGGTGGACCGCAACGCGCTCGACCCCATCGACGAAGCGCTCGACGAGGCCGGGGCGAGCCTGAGCGGGACGGTCGAGCTCGCACCCTCCTGGGTCACGCCGTCGGACGCCGAGTCCCGCGACGGCGTCGCGGCCGACCTCGTCGCCGCGCTGCCCGCCGGGACGCTGGGGCCGACAGCGCCGACGACCCTCGACGAGCTCCTCGCCGGGGTCCTCCTCAGCGACACCGGTGCCGCCCCGATCACCCCGCCCGTGCAGGCGGTGCTCGACGGTCTCCAGGGCGCCGACCTCGTCAACCTCGACGGCGACCTGCGTGAGCGCGCCGACGAGGCGTTCGTCGTCGTCCCGCCGGTGTCGGGCACGAACGCCTCGACGCCGACGGCCGGCAGCGAGGACGAGCTCGCCGCCTGGGCGGCCCTGGCCGGCCGGCTCGACGACGCCGGACGCGGCAGCGTCGTCCTCGGCCCGGCCTCGTCGGCCGGGTCCGGAGGCGTGCTGCAGGCCGTGCGGGCGGACGACGAGCTCGCCGCGAGCGTGTCCACCGTGGACACCGGCGGCTCGCAGATGGGTGTGCTTGCTTCGGTCCTCGCCCTCGCCGAGCAGCTTGCCGGCCGGGCCGGGGCCTACGGCTTCGAGGACGGTGCCGAGGCACCCCTGCCGTCGGTGACGACGTCGGGGGCGGCCGGCACCGGCGCGACGACGGCACCGTGACCCGCCCGACGACCCCCGGGGCGCGGGCAGCGGCGCTCGCCGTCGCGGCGGCCGCGTCCCGAGCGGCCCTGCGCGGCC
>JBQGCR010000756.1:0-4065 GCA_052038585.1 Kineosporiaceae bacterium | reverse complement strand
ACCGCGCCGTGCGCCGGACCGGGGGCCGGACCGGTCTCGGCCGTCGGCACACCCTGCCTGCCCGAGCCGCGGGCCTGGGCCGCCCGCTTCGTCGTCGCGGCCGTCGAGGTCTGCGCCGGCCTGCGCCCCGCCGCGCAGCTCGCGCGCTGGACGACGACGGACGTCCTCGCGTCGCTGCACCGCCGGGGCCGGCTCGCCGCCGTCGGCCGGCGGGCGACCGGGGCCGCAACGAGCCGCTCCCAGCGGGTCGGGGTCCGCCGGGTCGTCGTCTGCGCCACGGCGTCCGGTGCGCTGGAGGTCAGCGCCGTCGTCGCCGACCACCGCCGCGTCCGCGCGGTCGCCCTGCGCCTGGAGGACGCGGGCGGCCGCTGGACGGTCAGCGCGCTCGAGGTCGGCTAGGACGTCGCGGACACGCCTAGCGCCGCTTCTTCGTCCGGCGGCGGTCGGCGCGGTTGCCGCCGTCCGCCGTCGTCGGCGCGGCACCCTCGCCCTCGGCGTGCGTCTCGACACCGCCCTCGCCGTCGACGGTCGGCGCGCTGTACTGCAGGCGCGCCGGGCGCTCCGGCTGGACGAGGCCCTTGGCGACGAGCACCTGCGGGGCGTCGGCCTGCTCGGCCGCCGCCTCCGGCTGCTGCACCTGCACCTCGAGGTTGAACAGGTAGCCGACCGACTCCTCCTTGATGGCCTCGGTCATCGCCTGGAAGAGCAGGTACCCCTCGCGCTGGTACTCCACGAGCGGGTCGCGCTGCGCCATGGCCCGCAGGCCGATGCCCTCCTGGAGGTAGTCCATCTCGTAGAGGTGCTCGCGCCACTTGCGGTCGAGCACGGAGAGGATGACCCGCCGCTCGAGCTCGCGGGCCAGCTCGCCGCCGAGCTGCTCCTCGCGCTTGTCGTAGGCGATCTGGATGTCGGAGGTCAGCTCGCGCTCGAGCATCTCCTGCGTGACGCCCTCGGGGCCGCCGGCCTCCTCGAGGACCTCGTCGACGGTGATGCCGACCGGGTAGAGCGTCTTCAGGGCGGTCCACAGCTGCGGCAGGTCCCACGAGCCGGCGAAGCCGTCGCCGGTCGCCTCGGCGACGTAGGCCTTGACGACGTCGTCGAGGAAGTGCCGGACCTGCTCGTGCAGGTCGGCGCCCTCGAGCACCTTGCGGCGCTCGGAGTAGATGACCTCGCGCTGGCGGTTGAGGACGTCGTCGTACTTGAGGACGTTCTTGCGGATCTCGAAGTTGCGGGCCTCGACCTGGCTCTGCGCGCTGGCGATCGCGCGGGTGACCATCTTCGACTCGATCGGGACGTCGTCCGGGATCTTCGCCATCGTCAGGAACTGCTCGACCGCACCGGAGTTGAACAGCCGCATGAGGTCGTCGGTGAGCGAGAGGTAGAACCGGCTCTCGCCGGGGTCGCCCTGGCGGCCGGAGCGGCCGCGCAGCTGGTTGTCGATCCGCCGCGACTCGTGCCGCTCGGTGCCGAGGACGTAGAGGCCGCCGAGCTCGGTGACCTCCTCGTGCTCGGCCTTGACCGAGTCCTTCATCGTCTCCAGGACGTCCGGCCAGGCGGCCTCGTACTGCTCGGCGTGCTCGACCGGGTCGAGACCGCGGCGCTCCATCTCCTGCACGGCCATGAACTCGGCGTTGCCGCCGAGCATGATGTCCGTGCCGCGGCCGGCCATGTTCGTCGCGACCGTGACGGCGCCCCGGCGCCCGGCCTGGGCGACGATGCCCGCCTCCTGCTCGTGGTGCTTGGCGTTGAGCACCGAGTGCGGCACGTCCATCTTCTTGAGCAGCGCGGAGAGGTACTCGCTCTTCTCGACGCTCGTCGTGCCGACGAGCACCGGCTGGCCCTTCTCGTGCTTCTCGGCGATGTCCGCCGCGACGGCCTCGAACTTGGCGACCTCGGTCTTGTAGACGAGGTCGGCCTGGTCCTGGCGGATCATCGGGCGGTTCGTCGGGATGGGCACGACGCCGAGCTTGTAGATGCTGTTGAGCTCGGCGGCCTCGGTCTGGGCGGTGCCCGTCATGCCGGAGAGCTTGTCGTACATGCGGAAGTAGTTCTGCAGCGTGATCGTCGCGAGGGTCTGGTTCTCGCTCTGGATCTCGACGCCCTCCTTGGCCTCGATCGCCTGGTGCATGCCCTCGTTGTAGCGGCGGCCGGCGAGCAGGCGCCCGGTGTGCTCGTCGACGATGAGGACCTCGCCGTTCATGACGACGTAGTCCTTGTCGCGCTTGAAGAGCTCCTTGGCCTTGACGGCGTTGTTGAGGAAGCCGACGAGCGGGGTGTTGACGCTCTCGTAGAGGTTGTCGATGCCGAGCCAGTCCTCGACCTTCTCGATCCCGCTCTCGAGCACGCCGACGGTGCGCTTCTTCTCGTCGACCTCGTAGTCGGCGTCGCGGCGCAGGCGGGTCGCGAGCTTGTCGAACTCGACGTACCACTTCTGCGGCTGGTCGCTCGGGCCGGAGATGATGAGCGGGGTGCGGGCCTCGTCGATGAGGATCGAGTCGACCTCGTCGACGATCGCGAAGTTGTGGCCGCGCTGCACGAGGTCCGCCGACGCCCACGCCATGTTGTCGCGCAGGTAGTCGAAGCCGAACTCGTTGTTCGTGCCGTACGTGATGTCGCACGCGTACTGCTCGCGGCGCTCGGCCGGGCTCATCTGGGACAGGATGCAGCCGACGCTCAGACCGAGGAAGCGGTGCACGCGGCCCATGAGCTCGCTCTGGTACGAGGCGAGGTAGTCGTTGACCGTGATGACGTGGACGCCCTTGCCGGTCAGCGCGTTGAGGTAGGCCGGCGCCGTCGCGACGAGGGTCTTGCCCTCACCGGTCTTCATCTCGGCGATGTTGCCCAGGTGCAGCGCGGCGCCGCCCATGAGCTGCACGTGGAAGTGGCGCTGGCCCAGCGTGCGCTTGGACGCCTCACGGACGACGGCGAAGGCCTCCGGCAGGAGCCGGTCGAGGTCCTCGCCGTCGGCGAGGCGGGCCTTGAAGCGGTCGGTCTCCTCGCGCAGCTCGGCGTCGGAGAGGCCGCTGAAGTCCTCCTCGAGCGCGTCGACCTGGGAGGCGAGGGCGTCGAGCTTCTTGACCATCCGGCCCTCGCCGACACGCAGCAGCCGTTCGACGATCTTCACCACGTCGGTGTCTCTCCCCAGCCTCGGTCCACAGGTCCGACCACCCGAGGGTGGTCCACCGTCCATCGTATGCGTACGCCTCGTCCGGCCATCGCGTTGCCGTGATCACGGCGACCCGGACAGGGTGGGGGCATGACCGCCGTCCCCTTCCCCGAGCACCTCGCCGACGGCGACGTGCGCCTGCGGCGCCACCGCGCCGAGGACGTCGACGACCTCCTCGCCCAGTGCACCGACCCCGACATGCAGCGGTGGACCGGCGTCCCCGTCCCCTACACGCGCGGGGACGCCGAGTGGTTCCTCGGCGACCGCGCCCCGCAGTGGGAGGCCGGGACGACGTGGTCGCTCGCCGTCGAGCACGCCGGCCGCTTCGCCGGGACGGTCGACCTCTTCGCGCGCGGTCCGGGCGCGGCCGAGGTCGGGTACGGCCTCGCCCCGTGGGCCCGGGGGCGTCGCGTGCTCACCCGGGCGCTGCGTCTCGTGCTGCCGTGGGCGTTCGACGCGCTCGACCTCGACGTCGTCCACTGGCGCGCGCACGCCGGGAACTGGGCGAGCCGGCGCGCCGCCTGGGCCGTCGGCTTCGCCGTCGAGGAGGGGCACGTGCGCGGCCTGCTGACCGGGCGGCCGGAGGTCACCGGCGGCGCCCGGCGCGAGGACGGCTGGATCGGCTCGCTGCTCGCCGGCGAACCGCTCGCGCCGCGCCACCCGTGGTACGACGCCGTCCCCCTCGCCGCCGGGCCGGTCCGGCTGCGGGCGCTGCGCGACGACGACGCCGGCCGCCTCGCGCAGGCCTGCGCGGACCCGGCGGCGCAGGCGTGGTTGCCGTTCCTGCCGTCCGGCTTCACCGTCGCGGACGGCCGGGCGCGCATCGACGCGGCCCGGGAGCGGGCGGCGGCCGGCACCGGGGTGACCTGGGCCGTCACGGGCGACGACGACGTGCTCGT
>JBQGCR010000755.1:0-2089 GCA_052038585.1 Kineosporiaceae bacterium | reverse complement strand
CGCGCTCGACCGGCTCGGCGTCGCGGCCGAGGCGGTGGGGCCCGACGCGGTCGAGCTCGAGCTCGCCGGGGACGAGGCCGCGGCCGACCTGCTCGCCGCGCTCGTGCGCGACGGCGTCCGCGTCGTGGAGCTCGCGCCGTCCGGCGGGGTGCTCGAGCAGGCGTACCTCGCCGTGACGCAGGACCGGAGGTGACCGGGATGGGCCCGTGGTCGGTGTCGTGGTCGGGGGTGCGGCTCGTCGCCGTCCTCGAGCTGCGCCAGCGCGTCCGCTCGACGCGCTGGGTGTGGCTGCTCGCCGGCTGGGCCGCGCTGCTCGCGCTGCTCACCGTCCTCGTCCGGATCTCGGTGCGGCGCTCCTACCTCGCGTCCGTGGACCAGCCGGAGCTCGGCTTCACGGCCGCGGACACCGCCCGGGCCCAGGCCGAGGCCGGCCGGGTCACCTTCGCGATCATCGCCGCCCTCGTCCTGTCGCTCGGGGCGCTCGTCGCGCCGGCGCTCACCGCGACGAGCGTCAACGGCGACCGGGCCGCCGGTGTCCTCGCGACCCTCCAGACGACGCTGCTCACCCCGGCAGAGCTCGCCCTCGGCCGGCTGCTCGCGGCGTGGGGCGTCGCGCTCGCCTTCCTCGCCGTCTCGGTGCCGTTCGTCGTCGTCGCCTTCGTCGGTGGCGACTCCTCGCCGTGGCGGGTCGTCGTCACCCTGGCGCTCGTCGCCCTGACGCTCCTCGTCGTCTGCGCGATCGGGCTCGGCTGGTCCGCCGTCGCGGCCCGGACGGCGACGTCGGCCGTGCTCACCTACCTCACCGTCGCCTTCCTCGGCCTCGGCTTCCCGCTGCTCTTCGCCCTGGCGACGCCGCTGGTGCAGGAGACCAAGGAGGTGCGGGTGACCCAGCCGACGCAGTTCGACGACCGGGGCCGGGTCGCGGGCTGCGCCACCGAGACCTTCACGACGGTCGAGACGCGCACCGAACGGATCTGGTGGCTGCTCGCGCCGAGCCCGTACGTCGTCGTCGCCGACGCGCTGCCGCCGGTCCCGGTCCAGCAGGTCGCCTCGGACGTCTACGTCGCGTCCGACCCGCTCACGGAGATCCGGCGCGCCGTCCGCGAGGCCCGCCTCGGGCCCGCCGGCCCGGTCGGGTGCGAGGTCGGCGCACCGGATCCCTTCGCGGCGCAGCAGGCCGAGCGGGCCCGAGCCGCGGAAGGGCTCGGCGCCGTGTGGCCGTGGGGCCTGGCGGCCGACGTCCTCGTCGGCGCCGCCTTCACCGCCGTGGCGGTCGCCCGGCTGCGGACCCCGACCCGCACGCTCCCGAAGGGCACCCGCGTCGCCTGACCCCCGTGATCATGGACGCTGCAGCCGTGATCATGGACGCTGCTCCGGCGTCGGGCCGTCCTGCGGGCCGTCGCCGGCGAGGATGCGGTACATGTCCCGCCGCGCCGCGTCGAGGACGGCGACCGCCCTCGCCGCCTGCGCGTCGTCCCCGAGCCGGGCGACCTGCTCGACGGCGACGGCGAGCGCCTGGAGGCCGTGCATGACGCCGCGGACCCGCTGCGCGGGACCGGCCTCGGCGACCTTCCACGGCTCGCCGAGCTCGTCGGCGTGCTCGCTGACGTAGGTGCGGCCGGCGTCGGTGAGCCGGAAGACGCGGCGTCCCTCGGCCTCGTCGACCGCGACGAGCCCCTCGTCCTCGAGCTGCGAGAGCACCGGGTAGACCGAACCCGGGCTCGGCTTCCACAGCCCGCCGCTGCGCTCGGCGAGCTCGGTCATGAGCGCGTAGCCGT
Organism: Kineosporiaceae bacterium; assembly: GCA_052038585.1. GTDB lineage: Bacteria > Actinomycetota > Actinomycetes > Actinomycetales > Kineosporiaceae > JBQGCR01. Next base: position 311 of record JBQGCR010000755.1, on the reverse strand, counting down.
GCCTCGGCTCCTCGGCGAGGAGCAGGAGCACGCCCGCCCGGACGTTGCCGCGGCCACGGCCGCGACCGCCCGGGCCGCGCCCTCGGCCGCCCCGCGGCCCGAAACCGCCGAACCCGCCCGGCCCGAAGCCGCCGGGCCCGAAGCCGGGCGGGCCGAAGCCGAACGGGCCCGGACCCCCCGGACCGCCCGGACCCCCCGGTCGCGGCGCCCGGGGCCGCGGGCCGACCCCGGGCGCGGAGTGGCGGCCCCACGGCCCGCGGCCCCACGCGGGCAACGTCGGCGCCGCCCACCGGGGTGTGTTGTCGCTATAT
>JBQGCR010000754.1:0-5643 GCA_052038585.1 Kineosporiaceae bacterium | reverse complement strand
CCTCGAGGGCTGGTGGGTCGTGGCCGACGCGATGCTCCACTACGCCGTCCCGCTGCTCGCCGTCGTCGGCTGGCTCGCCTTCGGGCCGCGCGGCCGGGTCGACCGGTCGGTCGCCGGCCAGGCCCTGCTCTGGCCGGTCGCGTGGCTGGCGTACACGCTCACGCACGGCGCGGTCAGCGGCTGGTACCCCTACCCCGTCCTCGACGTCGCCGAGCTCGGCTACGGCCCGGCGCTGCTCAACTGCGCCGTCGTCACCGTCCTCATGGTCGCCGTCGCGGCCGCCCTCCTCGCCCTGGACCACCGGCTCCCGGCGCGCGGCCGCACCGGCGCAGCGGCGACAATGCCCGGGTGAGCGAAGAGCGTGCGCTGGCGGCCGCGGCCGCCCTCGGCCTGGAGCACCGCGTCGTGCGCCACGGTCCGGTCCGGTCCCTCCAGGAGGCCGCGGCGGCCCGCGGCGTCGAGCCGGCGGACGTCGTCAAGACGATCGTCGTCCGCCGCGGCGACGGCGACTTCCTCTTCGTCCTCGTCCCGGGCGAGCGGGCGATCTCGTGGCCGAAGCTGCGGGCGCTGCTCGGGGTCAACCGGCTGTCGATGCCGGACGCCGACACGGCCTTCGCCGCGACCGGCTACGTCCGCGGCACGATCACCCCCTTCGGCTCGACGACGGCCTGGCCCGTCGTCGCCGACTCCCGGCTCTCGGGCCGCACCGTGACGATCGGCGCCGGGGCGAGCGGGGTGACGATCGCGGCCGCGGCGGACGACGTCGTCGCCGTCCTCGGGGCGAGCGTCGCGGACGTCACCGACCCCGAGCCGGTGCGGGAGAAGGCGTGAGCGCCGACGAGGCCCCCGAGGTCTACACCGCGCAGGAGGCCGAGCTCGCCTTCGACGGCTTCGACGACGACGTCGCCTGGCGGCTCGGCGTCCACCTCGTCGACGCCGCCCGGGCCCGGTCGCTGCCGGTCGCCGTGACGATCCGGCGCGGCCCGCAGCGGCTCTTCCACGCCGCGCTGCCCGGCGCGAGCGCCGACAACGACGCCTGGCTCGACCGCAAGTGCCGCGTCGTCGAGCGGTTCGGCCGGTCCAGCCTCGCGATGGGCGCCGCGGCCCGGGCGAAGGGCCGCGGCTTCGGCGAGACCTTCCTCCTCGACGAGTGCGAGTACGCCGCGCACGGCGGGGCCTTCCCGGTCACGGTGCGCGGCACCGGCGTCGTCGGCGTCGTCGCCGTCTCGGGCCTGCCGCAGTACGAGGACCACGCCTTCGTCGTCGAGCAGCTGCGCGCGTTCCTGGCGTCCGGGTGAGGCGCACCGCGGCCGCCGTCGCGGTCCTCGGGCTCCTGCTGGGTGCGGCCCCGGCGTCGGCGACGACGACGGACGACGTCCGCGTCGAGACCCTCACCGTCGCCGGCACGCCCGAGGCCGACGGCGCACCGGTCGACCTCGACGCGAGCCTCTACGTCCCCGCGACCGCGACGGCCGACCGTCCGGCGCCGGCCGTCCTCGTCGCGCACGGCTTCGGCGGCTCGAAGGACCAGGTGGCCGACGAGGCCCGCGCGCTGGCCGAGCACGGCTACGTGGCGCTCGCGTTCACCGCGCGCGGGTTCGGCCGCTCGGGCGGGCTGATCCACCTCTCGGACCCCGACTACGAGATCGCCGACGGCTCTCGGCTCGTCGACGCGCTCACGGCCCGGCCGGAGGTCGCGAAGGACGCCCGCACCGACCCCACCGTCGGGGTCGTCGGTGGCTCCTACGGCGGCGCCTTCGCGCTCATGCTCGCCGCCCTCGACGACCGGGTCGACGCGGTCGTCCCGAGCATCACGTGGCACGACCTGCGCGCCGGGCTCGTGCCGCAGCAGGCGGTCCGCGGGCCGCAGGGCAGCCCCGCCGACGTCACCCCGGTCGGCACGCCCGGCGTCTTCAAGCGGCTGTGGGCCGGGGTCTTCTTCGGCAGCGGCAGCCGGGGCAGCGGCACGGCGTGCGGCCGGTTCGCGCCGGACCTCTGCGCGGCCTACGCGGCGGTCGCCCGGTCCGGCGTCGCGGACGCCGGCATCCTCGACCGGCTCGCCCGGTCCAGCCCCGCGCCGCACCTGGCGTCCCTGCGGGCGCCGACGCTGCTCTTCCAGGGCGAGCAGGACTCGCTCTTCCCGCTGTCCGAGGCCGACGCGAACGCCGCCGCGATCGCCGCGACCGGGACGCCGGTCTCCGTCGTCTGGTTCGCCGGCGGGCACGACGGCCAGGGCGAGGGCGACGCCGCCTCGAGCGAGCGGATCACCGAGCTCACCCTCGCCTGGCTCGACCGCTACCTGCGCGGGGACCGGGACGCCGCGCTGCCCGCCGGCTTCGAGGTCACGGTGCCCGACGCCGCGGTGTCCGCCACGGACAGCGAGCCGGCCCCGGTCGTGCGCCGCTGGCCGGGCCTGCCGGGCGTCACGGGCCCGGATCTCGCCGCCCCGCAGCGGGTCCCGCTCTCCGGCGACGAGCAGACGATCGTCTCCCCGCCGGGCGGCACCCCCGCGGCGCTGTCCTCCCTGCCCGGGCTCGGCGCGGTGCTCGGCGCCGTCGGGTCGACGGCGCTGCCGGCGCCCGCCGGCCAGTCCGCGACGTTCACGAGCGCCCCGCTGGAGCGGGCGACCTCGGTCGTCGGCTCCCCGCGGGTCCGGTTGCGCGTCACGTCGTCGACCGGTGACGCGACGCTCTTCGCGGCCGTCCACGTCCGCACCGCCGGCGGGCGGGACACGCTGCCGCAGCGGCTCGTCGCCCCCGTGCGGCTCACCGGCATCCCCGCGGACGGGACGACGGTGACCGTCGCGCTGCCCGCCGTCGTCGTCGACGTCCCGGCCGGCGCGCAGCTCGCCGTCGTCGTCACGAGCACCGACCAGGCCTACGCCCTGCCCGCGGACGCCCGGACCTACACCGTCGCGCTGGACCCCGGTGCCGCGCTGGAGATCCCGCGCTTCGCCGAGCGGGCCGAGCCGGTCGCGACCGGCCTGCCGCTGCTGACGCTGCTCGGCGGCGTCCTCGGCGGGGCGGCCGTGCTCGGGCTCGCCGCAGCGCTGTGGGCCCGCCGCCGGCGGCGCCGGCAGGCCGCCGCCGGCCCGGACCGGCCCGACCTCGCCGACGTCCCGCTCGCCGTCGAGGGCCTCGGCAAGGCGTACGGCGACGGCTACCGCGCCGTGAGCGACCTGACCTTCCGCGTCGAGCCCGGGCAGGTGCTCGGGCTCCTCGGGCCGAACGGCGCCGGCAAGACGACGACGCTGCGGATGGCGCTCGGGCTCATCGACCCGACCGAGGGCGAGGTCTACGTCTTCGGCCGGCGGATCGTCCCGGGCGCGCCGGTGCTCGCCCGGGTCGGCGCGTTCGTCGAGGGGCCGGGCGTGCTGCCGCACCTGTCCGGCATCGAGAACCTGCGGCTGTACTGGGCCGCGACCGGCCGGCCGCTCGCCGACGCCCACCTCGACGCGGCGCTCGAGGTCGCCGGCCTCGGCGACCCGGACGACGCGGCGTCCGACGTCCGGCGCCGCGTCCGGAACTACAGCCAGGGCATGCGCCAGCGCCTCGCGATCGCCCAGGCGATGCTCGGGCTGCCCGACCTGCTCGTCCTCGACGAGCCGACGAACGGCCTCGACCCGCCGCAGATCCGCGAGATGCGCGACGTGCTGCGCCGGTACGCCGCCTCGGGTCGCACCGTCGTCGTGTCGAGCCACCTGCTGTCCGAGGTGGAGCAGACGTGCACGCACGTCGTCGTCATGCGCTCGGGCCGGCTCGTCGCGCAGGGCGAGGTCGCCGACCTCGTCGGCGAGGCGACGACCCTCGTCGTCGACGTCGACGACCCCGGGCGGGCCGCGGGTCTCGCGGCGTCGGTGGAGGGGGTGGACGACGTGCGGACGACGACGACCGGGCTGCTCCTGCGGGCCCGGCCCGATGCCCGGCCGGCGCTCGTCGCCGCGCTCGTCGCCGGCGGCGTCGGCGTCGACCGGGTCGCGCCGCAGCGCGGCCTGGAGGAGGCGTTCCTCGCGCTCGTGGGGGAGCCCGATGCCTGAGCGCGGCCACCACACCCGGCTCGACGCCGCCCTCGCCGGCGAGCGCGGGTCCGCCACCGCCGGCACCGGCGGGACGCTGCCGCTGCGGGTGGAGGTCCGCCGGCAGGTGCTGCGCCGGCGCACCCAGCTGACGTTCGGGCTGCTCGCCGTCCTGCCCTGGCTGCTCCTGCTCGCCTTCCTCGTCGGCGGCGACCCGGGCGAGCAGGCCCCGCCGCTGGTGACCTTCGCGACGTCCGGGGCGGTGAACTTCGCGATGTTCCTCGTCTTCGCCTCGTCGGGGTTCCTCCTCGGCGTCGTCGTCGCCCTGTTCTTCGGCGACACCGTCGCGAGCGAGGCGTCATGGTCGTCCCTGCGGTACCTGCTCGCCGCCCCCGTGCCGCGCGGCCGGCTCCTGGCGCGCAAGCTCGCCGTCGCCGCGCTCGCCGCGGTGCTCGCGCTGCTCGTCCTGCTCGCCTCCGGCCTGCTCGCCGGCGGCGTCGGGTTCGGGTGGGACGGGTTCACGACGCCGCTCGCCGGGCGGCTGACCCCCGGGGAGTCGTTCGTCCGGCTCCTCGTCGTCGTCGCCTACCTGCTCTTCGTCATGCTCTTCGTCGCGAGCCTGGCGTTCTGCGTCGGGGTGTGGACGGACGCCCCGCTCGGCGCGGTCGGGGGCGCCGTCGTCCTCGTCGTCGTCCTCGACATCGTCGACGCCATCACCGCCCTCGGGGACTGGCGCGACGTCAGCCCGCGGCACTGGACCCTCGCCTGGGTCGACGCGCTCGGCGAGCAGGTGCTCTGGGACGGCATGGCGCGCGGGGCGCTCGTCAGCCTCGCCTGGTCGGCGGTGCTCCTCGGGCTCGCCACGTGGCACTTCCTGCGCAAGGACGTCACGAGCTGAGGGCAGGATGTCGAGGACGGGCCCGCGGCTCCGTCGTCACCGGTGACGGCGGGAGGGTCCCGCCGCGCACCGGAGGTCAGCCGTGAAGTACGTCATCCTCATCCACTCCAACCCGCAGCCGTGGGGACACCCGACGCCGGACTACCTGCCGGAGTACGCGGCGCTCGACGCCGACGAGCGGCAGCGGCTCCACGACGGCTTCGAGGCGATGCTCGACGACCTGCGCTCCCGCGGCGAGCTCGTCGGGGGCGAGGCGCTCGGCGACCCGTCCACGGCCCGGCTCTTCCGCCGGCAGGACGGCGAGCAGATCGTCACCGACGGGCCCTACGCCGAGGGCAAGGAGCATCTCGCAGGGTTCTTCCTCGTCGACGTCGAGTCCCAGGAGCGGGCCGAGGAGGTCGTCGCGGCCTTCTCCGGACCGGGCGAGACCGTCGAGCTGCGACCGGTGATGCACTGACGGTCTGCGACGGCCCCGCGGGTCGCGCGCACGAGGACGTGTGGCGGGCCGAGGCGCCGCACGTCCTCGCCGCGCTCGTGCGCCGCCACGGCGGCTTCGCCGACTGCGAGGACGCCGTGCAGGAGGCGCTAGTCGCCGCGGCCCGGACGTGGCCGGTCGAGGGGGTGCCGCAGCGTCCCCGCGCCTGGCTCGTCCGGGTGGCGTCCCGGCGCCTGGTCGACCAGTGGCGCTCCGACGTCGCGCGGCGCCGACGGGAGGAGGCGGGCGCCCGCC
>JBQGCR010000753.1:0-5021 GCA_052038585.1 Kineosporiaceae bacterium | reverse complement strand
AAGTTCAGCGACGACCCGGCCGTGCGGCACCGGATCGTCTTCCTGCCGAACTACGACATCGCCATGGCGCAGGCCCTCTACCCGGGCTGCGACGTGTGGCTCAACAACCCGCTGCGCCCGTTCGAGGCGTGCGGGACGTCCGGGATGAAGGCCGCGCTCAACGGCGGGCTCAACCTCTCGATCCTCGACGGCTGGTGGGACGAGTGGTACGACGGCGGCAACGGCTGGGCGATCCCCACCGCCGACGGCGTCGACGACCCCGACCGCCGCGACGACCTCGAGGCGGCCGCGCTGTACGAGCTCGTCGAGGGGTCCGTGGCGCCGCGGTTCTACGACCGGGACGCCGACGGCCTGCCGACGCGCTGGCTGGAGATGGTCCGGCACACCCTCGCCACGCTCGGGCCGAAGGTGCTCGCGAGCCGGATGGTCGCCGACTACGTCGAGAAGCTCTACGTCCCCGCGGCGGCCGCCGGGCGCTCGGTCGACGTCGCCGCGGCCCGCGACATGGCCGCGTTCCGGTCGCGCCTGCGCTCGGCGTGGCCCGCGGTGCGGGTCGACCACGTCGAGTCCGCCGGCGTCTCGGACTCCCCGCAGGTCGGCGACGAGCTCGAGATCCGCGCCTTCGTCAGCCTCGGCGGTCTCGCGCCCGACGAGGTCGAGGTGCAGGCGGTCTACGGCCGCGTGTCCCCGTCGGACACCCTGACCGACACCCGGACGGCCACCCTCACGCTCGCCGAGGGCTACGAGGCGGGCCGCTTCCGCTTCGAGGGGTCCGTCCGGCTGCGCCGCACCGGCCCCTTCGGCTACACCGTCCGCGTCCTGCCCCGCAGCCCGCACGCCGCCGGCCCCGCCGAGTACGGCCTGGTGACGAACGCCTGACCGACTCGGGCCCCCCGGTGTGTCCGGGACGTGCCCGCTGAAGCCCGGGTGACGTGCCGTTCGCGGACACACCCACCCCGGGTGCGGGCACTTCCGCAGGACACCCCGTCGGCGTGTCCTGCGGATCCGCCCGCACCCGGGACGGGCCCGGCGTGTCCTGCCCGCACCCGCAGGGTTACGGGCGGCCGTGGTCGCTCACGGCGACGACGTCGTAGACGCGCAGGGAGTCGGCGGCGACCCGGACGCGGGTCCCGGACGGCACCGGGGGAGCCCCGCCCGTCGGGGGGCGCGGGGCCGAGCTGTCCCACAGGAGGCGGTACGCCCGGGCCCACGGCGGCCCGGGCAGGTGCACCTCGCCGGGCGTGCCCGCGCCGTGGACGACGACGAGGAGCGAGGCGTCGGTGTGGTGCCCGCGACCGCCGTCGTTCACCGCGTGGAGGTACATCTGCAGCGTGCGCAGGGACGTGTCGTGCCAGCGGGCGTGGTCCATCTCGTGGCCCTCGGGGGCGAACCACGCGAGGTCCTTCGTGCCGTCGGCGTGCACGGGACGGCCGGCGAAGAAGCGCTCCTGGCGCAGCACCGGGTGCCGCCGGCGCAGCGCGAGCAGGTGCCGGGTCGTCGCGAGGAGGTCCTCCTGCCACTCGGCGTGGCACCAGTCGACCCACGACGTCGGGTCGTCGAGGCAGTAGGCGTTGTTGTTGCCGCCCTGCGACCGGCCGAACTCGTCGCCGGCGACGAGCATCGGCACCCCGGTCGACAGCAGCAGCGTGCCGAGGAGGTTGCGTGCGCTGCGCCGCCGCGCCTCGAGGACGTCGTCGTCCGTCGTCGGCCCCTCGACCCCGTGGTTCCACGAGCGGTTGTCCGAGGACCCGTCGGCGTTGCCCTCGCCGTTGGCCTCGTTGTGCTTGACGTCGTACGCCGTGAGGTCGTGCAGCGTGAACCCGTCGTGCGCCGTCACGAAGTTCACCGACGCGAGCGGCCCGCGGTGCTGGCCGAAGACGTCGGCGGAGCCGGCGAGCCGGGTCGCGAGGTCCCGGACGCCGCCGGAGGACCAGCCGCGCTGGGCGCGCATCGCCCCGGCGAGCCAGAACTCCCGGACGCTGTCGCGGAAGCGGTCGTTCCACTCCGCGATCGGCGGCGGGTACTGGCCGGTGCGCCAGCCGTGCGGGCCGACGTCCCACGGCGCGACCACGAGCGTGGCCGGCGCGAGCACCCGGTCGGGGCGCAGGGCGACGAGGAACGGGTGGTCGGGGTCGAAGCCGTCCCGGCCGCGCGCGAGCGTCGTCGCGAGGTCGAAGCGGACGCCGTCGACGCCGACGTCGCCGACCCAGTAGCGCAGCGAGTCCAGGGCGAGCTGGACGACCCGCGCCGAGGAGAAGTCCAGGGAGTTGCCGCAGCCGGTCGTGTCGACGTCGCGGCCGTGCGCGTCGAGCCGGTAGTACGTCGGCGCGTCGAGCCCGCGGAAGGACACCGTCGGCCCGCTCACCCCGGCCTCGCACGTGTGGTTGTAGACGACGTCGAGGAGCACCTCGAGCCCGGCGGCGTGGAACGCGTCGACCATGGCCCGGAACTCGGCCACGACGGCGAGCGGGTCGCGCGCGGCCGCGTACCCGGCGTGCGGGGCGAAGAACCCCATCGTCGAGTAGCCCCAGTAGTTCGGCAGGCCCCGGCGCTGCAGGTGCGGCTCGGCCCCGACGGCGTGCACGGGCAGCAGCTCCACCGTCGTCACGCCGAGGCCGCGCAGGTACTCCAGCGTCGCCGGGTGCGCCAGCCCCGCGTACGTGCCGCGCAGCTCCTCGGGCACGCCCGGCAGGTTCTTCGTGAAGCCCTTGACGTGCAGCTCGTAGACGACCGTCTCGTCCCACGGCACGCCGGGCCTGCCGGGGCGGCCGGCGAGGCCGGACGAGCCGGGGACGACGACGCCGAGCGGCGCGAACGGCGCGCTGTCCCGCAGGTCGGGCACCGCGTCGTCACCGGTCCAGTCGGGCGAGACCGCGTGCGCGAACAGCTCCGGGCGCAGCGACAGCTCGCCCTCCACGGCTCGCGCGTACGGGTCGAGGAGGAGCTTGTGGGGGTTGTGCCGCAGCCCGCGGTGCGGCTCCCAGCGGCCCTGCACCCGCACGCCGTACCGCTGGCCGGCCGCGACGCCGGGGACGAAGGCGTGCCACACCCCGTGCGACTCCTCGGGCAGGGCGACCCGCTGCTCGCGCCGCTGCTCGTCGAACAGGCACAGCTCGACCCGCTCGGCGTGGCTGGCGAGGACGGCGACGTCGGCCCCCGACCCGTCCGGGCGCAGGTGCACGCCCAGCGGGTAGGGACGGTGTCGCGCTGCCACGTCGGCAGTCTGCCGGACACCCGTCCCGCGCGCCCGCACCGGGGCCCCGCCCGCACGAGCCGTCGTGGCGCGAGCCGTTACGGTGGCCGGGTGACCGATCCCACCGCGCTGCCGAACTTCGGCGCCCCGGCCCCTGCCAGCCTGCGCGAGCGCGTGCTCGCCGCCCTCGCCCTCGCGGAGGTGCCCGGCCCCGGGCCCGACGGCCGACCGGCGGTCGACGAGGACGGGGACGTCGCGGTCGTCGTCGGCGACCAGCAGCTCTTCGTCCGGTGCGTCGAGTCGACCCCGCCGCTGCTGCGTGCCTTCGGGCAGTGGCGGATCGACGACGCGACCGGGTCCGCCGTCCACTGGCTCCAGGCCGCCAACGCCGTCACCGGCGCGCTGAACCTCGTCAAGGCGAGCGTGCACACCGACCGGCTCACCGTTGCCGTCGACCTCATCGCCGTCGAGGGACTCGACCTCGCCGGGCTGCTGCCCGCGACGTTCGACGCCGTCCTCGGCTCCGTGCGCACCTGGCACGAGACGGTCGGCCAGCTCCTCGCGGCCGAGTCGGGCCAGCAGGCGGGTCAGCAGCCGGGCGGGCCCGACGGCGTCCCCGGCCAGGGCGGCGCCCCCGGCCAGGAGCAGCCGCCGACCGCGTGAGCCACACCACCCGGGCCCGCCGGGCCGCCCGTCTAGGGTGGCTGGCGGGCCCGCGGCGTCGCGGGCCGCAGCGATCGCGCGAGGAGGCACGGTGAGCGGGTTCAGCGGCGAGTTCGTCCGGCTCGAGGTGGACGGCGGCATCGGCACGATCCGGCTGGACCGGCCGAAGATGAACGCCCTCGACGCGGCGATGCAGGAGGAGATCCGCGCCGCCGCGACGGCCGCCGCCGAGGACCCGGGCGTCGCCGCCGTCGTCGTGTACGGCGGCGCGCGGGTCTTCGCGGCGGGCGCGGACATCAAGGAGATGAACGCGATGTCCTACGCGGACATGGTCGTCCGCTCCGGGCAGCTCCAGTCCGCCTTCACCGCCGTCGCGAAGATCCCCAAGCCGACGGTCGCCGCGATCACCGGCTACGCCCTCGGCGGCGGCTGCGAGCTCGCGCTGTGCTGCGACTTCCGGGTCGCCGGCGCCTCGGCGAAGCTCGGCCAGCCGGAGATCCTCCTCGGGATCATCCCGGGAGCCGGTGGGACGCAACGCCTCTCGCGCCTCGTCGGGCCGGCGAGGGCCAAGGACCTCATCTTCTCCGGCCGCTTCGTCGACGCCGAGGAGGCGCGGGCGATCGGGCTCGTCGACGCCGTCGTCCCCGACGAGGACGTCTACACCGCGTCCCTCGACCTCGTCCGCCGCTACGTCGGCGGCCCGGCGCTCGCCCTGCGCGCGGCGAAGGAGGCGGTCGACGCCGGCCTCGACGTCGACCTCGCGACGGGTCTGGAGATCGAGCGGATGCAGTTCGCCGGTCTCTTCGCCACTGCCGACCGGACGGCCGGCATGACGTCCTTCGTCGAGAACGGCCCCGGCAAGGCGGTCTTCGAGGGCCGCTGAGCCGGACCGTTCAGGGGCGGTCGAGGACGACGCCGACGAGGCCGAGCGGCGGCGAGCCGAGCTCGAGCAGGGCGGTGTGCAGGCGGGTGTGGGAGAAGCCCGCGCCCCACTCCCGGCGTGCCCGCGCGGCCAGGTCCTGCAGGGTGAGCTTGCCGAGGGTGTAGCAGCCGTAGCCGAGGTCGAAGGTGCCGCGCAGCGCCTCGGACCGGGCGGCGGGCCCGGCGAGGTAGGCGTCCCGCTCGAAGGCGCCCGCGGCCTCGTCGAGCGTCATCGCGCCGGTGT
>JBQGCR010000752.1:0-1614 GCA_052038585.1 Kineosporiaceae bacterium | reverse complement strand
GGGCGACGCCCTCGGGGCCGTCGTCGCCGGGGCGGGCGGTCGCGTCGACCCGCTCGACCTCGACCGGGTCCAGGCCGAGCCCGCGGCAGGCGGCCGCGGCGGCCGCGGCGACGTCCGCCGAGGCCGGGGACCAGCCGTGGTCGACGACGACCGCGCCGGCGAGCAGGCCGGCCCGGGGTGCGACGAAGGCGGTGGCCGCCGCGAGGGCGAGGGAGTCCGCACCCCCGCTGCACGCGACGAGCACCCGCTCCCCCGGCGCGAGGTCCGCCAGGGCGGCGCGGACCGCCGAGCGGACCGCCGCGACGGCGGGGGGCGGGCCGCTCACCTCAGCCGTGGACGCGCGCGACCCACAGCGCCGGGTCGGCGATCTCGGCGGGGCGGGGCAGGGTGTCCGGGCCGGTCCACACGGCGTTGAAGCCGTCGACGCCGACCTTGTCCTGGACCGCGCGGACGAAGCGGGCGCCGTCGGCGTACTGGCGCATCTTCGCGTCGAGGCCGAGCAGGCGGCGCAGCACCTGGTCGACGACGCCGCGGCCGCTGCGCCGGCGGGTGAACTGGCGCCGGATCTGCGCGACGGTCGGGACGACGGACGGTCCGACGGCGTCCATGACGACGTCCGCGTGCCCCTCGAGCAGGCTCATGACCGCCGTGACGGCGGCGAGCCGCTCCCGCTGCTCGGGGGTCTGGACGGCGTCGAGCAGGCCCTGGCCGTCGCCGTCCCCGCGCACCGTGCCGGGCAGCGAGCGCAGCACGCCGACGACGCGCTGGGCCGCCTCCGCCGGGTCGGCCAGCAGGTCGGTGACCAGCGCGCGGACCTCGCCGAGCAGGTGCGGGGCGAGCCAGCCGGTCGCGGTGAACTGCACGCGGTGGGTCTCCTCGTGCAGGGCGACCCAGAGCCGGAAGTCGGCGGGGACGACGGAGAGCTCGCGCTCGACGTGGACGACGTTCGGCGCGACGAGCAGCAGCCGGCCCGGCTCGCGGAACGGGTCGTACTGGCCGAGCACGCGGGAGGAGAGGAACCCGAGCAGCGCGCCGAGCTCGGCCCCCGTGACCCGGCTGCCGACGCTCTCGGTGAGCAGGCCGGTGACCGGCTTGCCGCGCCGGGCGACGACCTCGTCGACGACCGGCTCGAGCACCGTGCGGAAGCCCTGGACGTTCGCCGCGGCCCACCCGGCCCGGTCGACGACGAGCACGGGGGCCGCGGCCTCGGGCGCCTCGAGCCGGGCGGTCTCCCGGACGAACGGCGCGGCCGTCGCGGCCGCGGCGCGCAGCGAGGCCACCGCCTCGTCGGCCTCGGCCCGGCTCACGGCCGGCCCCGGACGCTGCACCCGGGCGGCGGTCCGCAGCGCGAGGTCCCAGTCGATGAGCGCGTCGATCGAGGCGGCCGTCATGCGGCGAGCCTACGTGGGCGGCCGCCGCGCACCCTGTCGACCGTCAGCGGCAGCCGCAGGCGGCGAGCGTGCCGGCGACGGCGTCGAGGGCGGCGCGGGCGGCCGGGGTGGCGCCGGTCCGGTCGGCGAGGACCGCTAAGGCGAGGAGCCGGCCGTCGGCGTCGACGACGACGCCGGCGAGGCCGTTCACGCCGCTGAGGCTGCCGGTCTTCGCCCGCACGAG
>JBQGCR010000751.1:0-3663 GCA_052038585.1 Kineosporiaceae bacterium | reverse complement strand
GTCGACGTAGGGCAGCCGCAGGTGCACGGCCCGGCGCAGCTGCGGCTTGCGCTGCAGCAGCGTCGTCTGGTCGAGGACGGCGAGCACCTGCTCCCGGGTCAGGGCCAGCTCGGCGAGCACCCGCTCGGTGACGTCCGGCCGGCCGCCCAGGGCGAGGAAGCGCTCGGCGAGAGCCGGTTCGGCCTTGGCCAGGCTCATCTCCGCGACGTCGAGGAGCGTCGCGAAGATCGGCCACTCGCGGTAGGCGGCGCGCAGCGTCGCGAGGTCGCCGACGGCGGCGAGCCCGCTGCCCAGGCCGTACCAGCCCGGCACGTTGGCCCGGGTCTGGGCCCAGGCGAAGACCCACGGGATCGCCCGCAGGTCCGCCAGGTCCCGCCCGGACTGCGCGCCGGACCGGCGCACCGGCCGCGAGCCGAGCCGCAGCTCGCCGAGCTCCTCCAGCGGGGACGACAGCGCGACGACGTCGGCGAAGCCCGGCATCCGGACGAGCTCGAGGTACGCCTCGCGCGAGGCCCGTTCGACGACGTCCCCGACCTCCCGGAAGCGCTGCGCGGCGAGCGTCGTCCGGCGGGCGTTCTCCGACGTCCCGGCGACGAGGACCGCCGAGGTGAGCCGCTCGAGGTGCCGCTGGGCGATCGTCACGTCGGCGTAGCGGGCGAAGATGACCTCGCCCTGCTCGGTGACCTTGAACCGCTCCCCCACCGACCCCGGCGGCTGGGCGACGATCGCCCGGTGCAGCGGCCCGCCGCCGCGCCCGAGCGAGCCGCCGCGGCCGTGGAACAGGGTGAGCTGCACCGCGTTCCGTGCCGCCCAGGCGACGAGCTCGGTCTCGGCGTCGTAGAGGGTCAGCGTCGCCGACGCCGGCCCGACGTCCTTGGCCGAGTCGCTGTAGCCGAGCATGATCTCGACGGGCCGCAGGCCGTCGTCGCCCTCGCGGCCCTCGAGCCAGGCCCGGGTGCTGCCCGTGGCGAACCAGCCGTCGAGCACGCCGACCGCGCCGCGCAGGTCCTTGCCGGTCTCGAAGAGGGGGACGACGTCGAGGCGCAGCGGCGCGTCCCCGACGGCGAGCCGGGCGAGCGCGCGGACGGCGACGAGGTGGGCCGCGGACTGGCTGAACGAGACGATGTACCGGCCGCAGGACTGCGTGCCCCAGCGCTCCTGGAGCCAGGCCATGACCCGGATCGTGTCGAGCACCTCGCGGGTCCTCTCGCCCGCCGGCGCGACGTGCCCGGGCCAGCCGCCGGTCGCGAGCCGGTCGAGGACGGCGACGTCGTCCGCCGCCTCCTGCGGGTCCAGACCGCCCCGGTCGGCCGGGTCGAGGGCGCCGAGCAGCTCGACGAGCGCCGCCCGGTGCACCGCCGAGTGCTGGCGCACCTCGAGCTCGGCGAGGTGAAAGCCGAAGGTCTCGACCTGCCAGACGAGGTGCTGCAGCTCCCCGTGCGCCGCGCGCAGGTCGCCCGCGAGGGCGAGCGAGTCCTGCACCAGCCGCAGGTCGGCGAGAAGCTCCTCGGGCCGGCGGTACGCGCGCTCGAGCTCCCCGCGCCGGGTCGCCGCGACCCGGTCGGCGACGACGAGGAGCTTCTGCCGGTGCGGCTCACCCGGCGAGGACAGCTCGATCTCGGCGAAGGCGCGAGGCGCCGCGACGGCGTCGGAGGCGAGCGCGGCGAGCAGCGCCGGCGACGGGGGCGCGCTGCCGGCGTCCATCGTCATCGTCCGGGCGACCCGCTCGACGCCCTCGGACAGCGCCCGCAGCACGTGGTCGGCCTGGATCGCCGCCGTCTGCCGGGTGACCTCGGGGGTGACGAAGGGGTTGCCGTCCCGGTCGCCGCCGACCCACGTGCCGAAGCGGACGAAGGCCGGCACCTGGACGGCCTGGCGGCCCGGGTCCCCGCCGACCAGCGCCGACTCGACGCTGCGGTAGAGGCGCGGGACGGCCCGGAAGAGGGTCTGGTCGAAGACGGTCATGACCGTGCGGACCTCGTCCGACGGCTGCGGCTGCGTGCTGCGCAGGGGCGACGTCCGCTGGAGGACGTCGATCTCCTCGAGGAGCCGGCGGCGCGCGACGTCCCGCTCCGCCTCGCCGGACGCGGCGTCGTCGTACCGGTCGAGCTGCTCGGCGATCCGGCGCAGGCACGACGCGACGGCGCGGCGGCGCGCCTCGGTCGGGTGCGCGGTGAGCACCGGGTGGATGCGCAGGCGCCCGAGCGCCTCCCGGGCCTGCGGGCCGGCCTTCGCCACGGCGGGCCACACGTCGTCGGCCTCGCCGGCCATCGACTCGTCGTGGCTCTGGCCGCGCAGCATCCGCGCCCGCTCGCGCTCCTCGGCGAGGTTCGTCAGGTGGAAGTGCACGGTGAGCGCACGGGCGAGCGAGGTGGCCGTCGCGACGTCGAGCTCGTCGACGAGCCGCTGCGCCTCCTCGGGGTCGCCGCCCGCGGCGGCGGCGGCCGTCGCGTCCTTGAGCCGGGCGACGAGGCCGACGACGTCGCCGAGCCCCGCCTCCTCGAGGACCTGGTCGTGCAGTGCCGTGAGGAGCCCGACGTCGGCGGCGAGCCCTCCGTGGGCGGCGGTCCCGCCACGGGAGGAGTCAGTCATGGCGACGACCCTAGTGGGCGCGAGTGGGGGCGCGGAACGTGACCGGATGAGCACGAACGGTTCACGTCAGGGCCGTCCGATGCGTACGCTTCGCCCTGGTCGGACGAACTGAACTGCCGGGATGGCGCAGGGGGATGCCGTGGGCGGGCCGGGCACGGAGCAGGACGGGGACGCGCGCGGGCGCGTCCGGCGGGTCCGGGACGCCGTGCGCGCCGCGGCCCGGCTCGAGCTCGTCGTCGAGCTCGACCTCATGGGCGAGCAGGCGGCCGCTGACCTCGACACCCTCGCCGAGCTCGCCGCGGCGATCGCCGGGACCCGCAGCGCGGGCCTGGGGATCGCGCTCCCCCGCCGGCTCGTCTTCGCGGGGGCCTGGGGCCTGCCGCGGCGGGTCCAGCCGCTGCCGGCGGAGGAGACGGCGTGCGGCCACGTCGTCGCGCAGCGCCGGTCCGTCGACGTGCGGGTGACCGCGGACGCCGGGACGGCGGACGGCGTCCCCGCCGCCGAGGCCCGCGAGCTCGCCGACGTCGCCCGGGCGGCCGGCGCCGCCGTCTACGCCGGGCACCCCGTCGTCGTCGACGGCCAGGTGCTCGGGTCGCTCTGCGTCTTCGACGCCGACCCGCTCGACCTCGACGACCACCAGCGGCGGGTCCTCGCCCTGCTCGCCCGGCACGCGTCGGAGTACCTCGAGGTGCGCCGCGACCTCCTGCGGCTGCGCCGCGACCAGGCGGTGCTGCGCGCCGACGGCGAGGTGCTCGCCCACCTCTCGGCCGGGCGGTCGCTGCCGCGGCTGCTGTCGGTGCTCGTCACCGACCTCGCCGGGCCCGTCCCCGGCTCCCCGGTCGCCGCCGCGGTGCTGCTCCGCGAGGACCGGCGGCTGCGGCTCGCGGCGCAGGCCGGCTTCGCCGACGACGCCGTCGGCGCGCTCGCCGACGTCACGGTCGAGGCGTCGGGCTCCCTCGCCGGTGCGGCGGCCGCCTGCGGGGTCGCGCTCGACGGCAGCGCCTCGGCGCTCCTCGGCCCCGGCGTCGTCGGCGGCGCGACGTGGGCCCGCGCCGTGCCCATGGGCGACGA
>JBQGCR010000750.1:0-5860 GCA_052038585.1 Kineosporiaceae bacterium | reverse complement strand
GCCGCGTGGACCCAGCGGTACGCCGCGGCGGTGATGAACACCTTCGGGACGCCGCAGCGGGTGCTCGTGCGCGGCGAGGGCTGCTACGTCTGGGACGCCGACGGCAACCGCTACCTCGACCTGCTCGCGGGCATCGCGGTCAACGCCCTCGGTCACGCCCACCCGTTCCTCACCTCGGCCGTGACGGCACAGCTCGCGACGCTCGGGCACGTGTCGAACTTCTTCGCCACCGGGCCGCAGGTCGCGCTCGCCGAGCGGCTCCTCGAGCTGCTGCAGGCACCCGCCGGGTCCCGGGTCTTCTTCACCAACTCCGGCACCGAGGCGAACGAGGCGGCCTTCAAGCTCGCCCGCCGGACCGGCCGCACGGGCATGGTCGCGGCCGAGGGCGCCTTCCACGGCCGGACGATGGGCGCGCTCGCCCTGACCCACAAGCCCGCGTACCGCGAGCCGTTCGAGCCGCTGCCGGGCGACGTCGTCCACGTGCCCTTCGGCGACGTCGAGGCGCTGCGCGCGGCCGTCGGGCCGGGTACCGCGGCGGTGGTCCTCGAGCCGGTCCAGGGCGAGGCCGGCGTACGTCCGGCCCCCGAGGGCTACCTCGTGGCGGCCCGCCGCGTCACCGAGACCGCCGGCGCGCTGCTCGTGCTCGACGAGGTGCAGACCGGGATCGGCCGCACGGGAGCGTGGTTCGCCCACCAGCACCCGCACCTCGGCGGCGGCGCGGTGCCCGACGTCGTCACCCTCGCGAAGGGGCTCGGCGGCGGCATCCCCGTCGGCGCCGTCGTCGGCCTCGGCGAGCGCGCCGGCTCCCTCCTCGGCCCGGGCCAGCACGGGACGACCTTCGGCGGCAACCCCGTCGCGGCCGCGGCGTCCCTCGCGGTGCTCCACGTCGTCGAGCGGGACGGCCTGCTGGCCAACGCCCGCGAGGTCGGCGCCCGCCTGCGGGCCGGCGTGGAGTCGCTCGGCTCGTCCCTGGTCGCCGGGACCCGCGGGGAGGGCCTGCACATCGCCGTCCAGCTCACCGCGCCGGTGGCCGCGGACCTCGCCGGCACGTTGCTGGACGACGGGTTCGTCGTCAACGCCGTCGCCCCCGACGCGCTCCGCCTCGCCCCGCCGCTGATCCTCACGGCCGACCAGGCGGACGACTTCGTCGCCGCCCTCGGCCGCCTGCTGCCCGCTCTCGAGACCCGTGTGGAGCCCTCGTGACCCGCCACTTCCTGCGCGACGACGACCTCTCGCCCACCGAGCTCCTCGAGGTCCTCGACCTCGCGGACGCCCTGAAGAAGGACCGCTTCGCCGCGCGGCCGCTCGAGGGGCCGCGGGCCGTGGCCGTGATCTTCGACAAGACCTCGACGCGCACGCGGATCAGCTTCTCCGTCGGGATCGCCGAGCTCGGCGGGTACCCGCTCGTCATCGACGCCCAGGCGAGCCAGATGGGCCGCGGCGAGCCGATCGAGGACACCGCCCGGGTGCTCGACCGCCAGGTGGCGGCGATCGTCTGGCGCACCTTCGGCCAGGAGCGCGTCGAGGCCATGGCCCGCGCGAGCCGGGTGCCCGTCGTCAACGCCCTGACCGACCTGTTCCACCCGTGCCAGCTGCTCGCCGACCTGCAGACGGTGCGCGAGCGCAAGGGCCGCCTCACCGGGCTGACGCTGACCTACCTCGGCGACGGCGCGAACAACATGGCGCACTCCTACGCCCTCGCAGGGGCCAACGCCGGCATGCACGTGCGGATCGGCACCCCGGAGGGCTGGTGGCCCGACCCCGCCGTCGTCGCCGACGCCGAGCGCCTCGCCGCGCGGACCGGCGGCTCGCTCCTCGTGACGTCCGACCCGGCTGCCGCGGCCGACGGCGCCGACGTCCTCGCCACCGACACGTGGGTCTCGATGGGGCAGGAGGGGGAGGCGGCCGACCGGGCCCTGCCGTTCGTGCCCTTCGCCGTCGACGAGGCGTGCGTCGCGCGGGCCGCGGACGACGTCGTCGTCCTGCACTGCCTGCCCGCCTACCGCGGCAAGGAGATCGCGGCGTCCGTGCTCGACGCACCGGGCTCCGCGGTGTGGGACGAGGCCGAGAACCGGCTGCACGCCCAGAAGGCGCTCCTCGTCTGGCTGCTCGAGCGCTCCGGCGGGCAGGCGCGGGGATGACGGCCGCGGCGACGACCGGCCCCGGCCGGCACACGGCCACGAAGGTGGCCCGGCACCGGCACATCGTCGACCTGCTGCATCGCCGGACCGTCCGCTCGCAGACCGAGCTGGCCGACCTGCTCGCCGCCGACGGCTTCGTCGTCACCCAGGCGACGCTCTCGCGCGACCTGCTCGAGCTCGGCGCGGTCAAGGTGCGGCACGCCGACGCCGGCCTGGTGTACGCGGTCCCGGGTGAGGGCGGGGACCGCTCGCCGCGCACGGTCGTCAGCCAGGAACAGCTCGACGCCCGCCTGGCCCGGCTGTGCGAGGAGCTGCTCGTCACGGCCGAGGCCTCGGGCAACCTCGTCGTCCTGCGCACGCCGCCCGGTGCGGCGCAGTACCTCGCGAACGCCGTCGACCACTCGGTGCTGCCCGCCGTGCTCGGCACGATCGCCGGGGACGACACCGTCCTCGTCGTCACGCGGGACCCCTCCGGCGGCCAGGACGTCGCCGACCGCTTCCTCGCGCTGGCCCGCGGCGAGACCGCCGAGCCCGCCCCGACCGACCCCCCGACGACACTGGAGACACCGTGAGCCAGACCCCCGGCCTCAAGCTCTGGGGCGGGCGCTTCAGCGGCGGCCCCGCGGCCGCGCTGGAGGCGCTGTCCGCCTCCGTGCACTTCGACTGGGTGCTCGCGCCGTACGACCTCGCCGGCTCCCGCGCCCACGCGCGCGTGCTCGCCGCGGCGGGGCTGCTCGACGAGGACGAGCTGGCCGGCATGCTCGCCGGGCTCGACGCCCTCGACGCCGACGTCGCCTCCGGCGCCTTCGTCGGGACGCCGGCCGACGAGGACGTCCACACCGCGCTCGAGCGCGGGCTCATCGAGCGGGTCGGACCGGAGCTCGGCGGCAAGCTGCGCGCCGGCCGGTCCCGCAACGACCAGGTCGCGACGCTCTACCGGATGTACCTGCGCGACCACGCCCGGCTCGTCGCGCTCGCGACCCTCGACCTCGTCGACGCCCTCCTCGCGCAGGCGGACTCGGCCGGTGCCGCCGTCATGCCCGGCCGCACCCACCTCCAGCACGCCCAGCCCGTGCTCCTCGCGCACCACCTCCAGGCGCACGCCCACGCGCTGCTGCGCGACGTCGAGCGGCTCGTCGACTGGGACCGTCGGGCGGACGTGTCCCCTTACGGCTCAGGCGCTCTCGCCGGGTCGTCCCTCGGCCTGGACCCGCAGGCGGTCGCCGCGGACCTCGGCTTCTCGACGTCGTCGGACAACTCGATCGACGGCACCGCGAGCCGCGACGTCGTCGCCGAGGTGGCCTTCGTCCTCGCGATGACCGGCGTCGACGTCTCGCGGATCGCCGAGGAGGTCGTGCTCTGGACGACGGCCGAGTTCGGCTTCGCCGTCCTCGACGACGCCTTCGCCACCGGCTCGTCGATCATGCCGCAGAAGAAGAACCCCGACGTCGCGGAGCTGGCCCGCGGCAAGGCCGGACGGCTCGTCGGCAACCTCGCCGGCCTCATGGCCACGCTCAAGGCGCTGCCCCTCGCCTACAACCGGGACCTCCAGGAGGACAAGGAGCCGGTCTTCGACTCGGTGACCCAGCTCCTGCTCGTCCTGCCCGCCTTCGCCGGGATGGTCGCGACGATGCGCTTCGACACCGCGCGGCTCGCCGAGCTCGCCCCCGCGGGCTTCTCGCTGGCCACGGACGTCGCCGAGTGGCTCGTCCGGGAAGGCGTGCCGTTCCGGGTCGCCCACGAGGTGGCCGGGGCGTGCGTGCGGACCTGCGAGCAGCGCGGGATCGAGCTCGCGGACCTGTCCGACGAGGACCTCGCGCAGATCTCGGTGCACCTCACGCCGGCGGTCCGGGAGGTCCTCGACGTCGACGGGTCCGTCGCGTCGCGCGACGGTCGCGGCGGCACGGCGCCGGTCCGGGTGGCCGAGCAGCGGGCCCGGCTCGTCGAGCGGACGGCGGGCCTTCGCGCCTGGGCGGCGACCGCCGTGACCCCGGTCGCGCGCGCCGCCGCCCCGGGCGCCCGGGCGTAGCCGTCGTCGCCGCGCGTCCGGCGGCTAGGGTCACCGACGTGCCACGGCTCACCCGCGACGACCTGGCGCCCGTGGCGACGACCCTGGCCCCGGCCCTCCTGGGCGCCCGGGTGGTCCGCGAGGACGCCGACGGCCGCGTCGTCGTCCGGCTCACCGAGGTCGAGGCCTACCTCGGGGAGTCCGACCCCGGCTCGCACGCCTACCGCGGCCGGACGGCCCGGACGGGTGTCATGTTCGGCCCGCCCGGCCACCTCTACGTGTACTTCACGTACGGCATGCACTGGTGCGCCAACGTCGTCTGCGGCCCCGACGGCACGGCGACGGCCGTCCTGCTGCGCGCAGGGGAGGTGGTCGAGGGGCACGACCTCGCGCGCGCCCGGCGTCCCGCGTGCCGCCGGGACGTCGACCTCGCCCGCGGCCCGGCCCGGCTCGCGTCCGTCCTGAACCTGGGGCGCGCGGACGACGGGCTGGACCTGTGCGCGCCGACGTCGTCCACCTGGCTCGAGACGGGGGAGCGGCCCGTCGACGTCGCCGTCGGACCACGCGTCGGGGTGTCCGGCGCCGGCGGCGACGCCGTCGCCTTCCCGTGGCGGTTCTGGGCGCCGGGGGAGCCCACCGTCTCGGCGTACCGCGCCGCCAAACCCCGTCGTCGGCCCGCGACCGTGTCTGAGAGGCTTGGACCATGAGCTTGCAGACGACTGACGCCTTCGCCGAGCTGGCGTGGCGCGGTCTCGTCGCGATCAGCACCGACGAGGACGCGCTGCGCAAGGACCTGACGACGTCGACGGTCACGTACTACTGCGGCTTCGACCCGACGGCGCCGAGCCTGCACATGGGCAACCTCGTCCAGCTGCTGACGATGCGCCGGCTCCAGGAGGCCGGGCACGCGCCGATCGCGCTCGTCGGCGGCGCGACGGGGCTCATCGGCGACCCGCGGATGTCGGGCGAGCGGGTGCTCAACGACCGGGAGACCGTCGCGGCCTGGGTCGAGCGGATCCGGGCGCAGGTCGAGCGGTTCCTCGACACCGAGGGCCCGAACCCGGTCCGGCTGGTCAACAACCTCGACTGGACGGGGCCGCTGTCGGCGATCGACTTCCTGCGCGACGTCGGCAAGCACTTCCGGGTGAACCGGATGCTCAGCAAGGAGTCGGTGAGCGCCCGGCTCAACTCCGAGGCGGGCATCTCGTTCACCGAGTTCAGCTACCAGATCCTCCAGGGGATGGACTTCCTCGAGCTGCACCGGCGGTACGGCTGCACGCTGCAGACCGGCGGCTCGGACCAGTGGGGCAACCTCACGTCCGGCACCGACCTCGTCCACCGGGTGACGGGACGCAGCGTCCACGCGGTCGCCACCCCGCTCGTCACCAAGGCGGACGGGACGAAGTTCGGCAAGACCGAGTCGGGCACCGTCTGGCTGGACGCCGACATGACCTCGCCCTACGCCTTCTTCCAGTTCTGGCTCAACGCCGAGGACGCCAAGGCGGGGCAGTACCTGCGGATCTTCGCCTTCCGCCCCCGCGAGGAGGTCGAGGAGCTGGAGCGCTCCGCCGCGGAGCGGCCGCAGGCCCGGGAGGCGCAGCGCGCCCTCGCGCACGACGTGACGACGCTGGTCCACGGGGAGGACACCGCGCGGCGCGTGGCCGCGGCGAGCCAGGCCCTGTTCGGCCGGGGGGACCTCGGCGCGCTCGAC
>JBQGCR010000749.1:0-11400 GCA_052038585.1 Kineosporiaceae bacterium | reverse complement strand
CCGCCAGGACGAGGGCGCAGGCCGCCGCCGCGAGGACGGCGGCCCACACCCCGGCGACCGCGCGGTCGAGCCGTCCGGGCGCGGTGTCGTCAGCCATGCGGCACGCTGACGAGCCGCCGCCGGTAGGCGACCGCGACGGCCTGCGCCTGCGACTGCACGTCGAGCTTGGTGAGGATGGCCCGGACGTACGAGCGGCAGGTGTTCGCGGTGATGCCGAGCGAGTGCGCGGTGCGGACGACGTCGAGACCGGAGCACAGCCCTTCCAGCACGGCGAGCTCCCGCACCGTGAGCCGGACGGGCCGTCCCGGCGGGGCCGGCTCGACCTGCTCGACCTCGAGGACGTCGAGGCGGGCCGCGGTGAGGGCGGCCCGCACCGCGGCGAGGGTGCCGCCCGGCGGGAGGCTCCCGTCGTCGGCGACGACCACGCGCAGTGTCCGGTGCGACGCCTCGCTCATGCGCGCAGGGTGCCAGCCGGCCGTCAAGGGCGCGTGAACACCGACGTCGCGCGCGGGTCACGCGCCGTGCCCGCTCCGCCCCCTCCGTTTTGACGGGCGGGCCAACCCGTCCACCGCGGGGCGCCGGAGCGGCGGGGTCGTCACCATGGACGAGGGAGGGGCGCCCGCGACCGCCGGACCGGCCAGGGTCCGTCGACCGGGCGCGAGGAGGTCACCATGACTGTCGCACGCCGCCAGGTGCTGACACTCGGTGGAGCCGGGGCGCTGAGCCTCGTCGGGGCCGGCGCGGTCCTGCTCCCCGGGGAGCAGGTCTCGGCCAAGTCCATCAGCACGCTGCCGAAGTCGTTGCTGCCCGGGCGGTTCCGCACCGCGCTGCCCCGCGTGCCGGTGCTGCAGCCGACCGAGTCCTTCGTCGACGGGGACGGGCGCCCGGTGCGCCGGTACACCGTCCGGGCCAGGGCGGGCACGGCCGCGATGCTGCCGACGCTGCCGACACCCGTCCTCGGGTACGAGGGGGTGTTCCCCGGCCCGATGATCGAGGTCGACAGGGGGACCCGGGTCGAGCTGACCGTCCGCAACCGGCTGCCGCCGACGCACCCGACGTTCGGGCACCCGATGAAGACGGTGACCCACCTGCACGGGCACCCGTCCCGGCCGCAGTACGACGGGTACGCGGGCGACGTCATCCTCCCGGGCCAGGCGAAGACGTACGTGTACGAGAACTACTGCGACGCCCGGACGATCTGGTACCACGACCACGCCGCGCACGTGACGTCGCTCAACGCGTACTCGGGACTGCTCGCCCCGTACGTCATCCACGACGAGGCGGAGCGGGCGCTGCTGCCGCAGGGCGAGTTCGACGTCCCGCTCGTCGTCAGCGACGCGATCTTCGCCGCGGACGGCACCCTGGCCTACAACGACCAGCGGCTGTCCGGGCTGTGGGGCGACGTCATCCTCGTCAACGGCAAGCCCTGGCCGGTCATGAAGGTGCAGCGCCGGGTCTACCGCTTCCGGCTGCTCAACGCGGCGCTGTCGCGCTCCTTCCGGTTCGAGCTGAGCACCCTCGACCCGGTGACGATGGTCGCCACCGACGGCGGCCTCATGCCCGTCGCGCAGCAGGTCGGCCAGTGGCGCCACGCCCCGGCGGAGCGCTACGAGTTCCTCGTCGACTTCCGGCGGTACGCACCGGGTCAGCGGGTCGTCCTCACCAACCGCAGCAACAACAACAACATCGACTACGACTGGACCCACCAGGTCATGGCGTTCGACGTCACCGACGCACCCGTCGACACCTCCGACCCGACGTGGAACACCCTGCCGACGACGCTCGTGCCGAGCGCGGTGATGGACCTCACCGAGTCGATGGCGGTCAAGCGCCGCACGTTCCGGCTGCGTCGGGACGACGTGACCAACCGCTGGTCGATCGACGGCGAGACCTGGGACCGGGTGGAGCAGTCCGGCTACTCCCGCGCCCTCGCCAGCCCCCGGCTCGGCGACGTGGAGCTGTGGGAGTTCGACAACCGCTCCGGCGGCTGGTTCCACCCGGTGCACATCCACCTCGTGGACTTCAAGGTCGTGTCCCGCAACGGGCGCGCCCCGTTCGCCTGGGAGCTCGGGCCGAAGGACGTCGTCTACTCCGCGGAGAGCACGACGACGCGGCTGCTCATGCGGTTCGGGCCGCACCAGGGCCGCTACATGCTCCACTGCCACAACCTGCCCCACGAGGACCACGACATGATGGCGCAGTTCAACGTCGGGCCGGTCCCCGTCGAGTCCGACCCCGAGGACCCGATCTACGCGGCGCCACCGGTCTTCGACGCCGACCCGGACTGACCGCGGCCGTGCGCCGCACCGCCGTCGCCCTCGCCGTGCTGGGGCTCGTGCTCCTGCTCGCGCGGCTGACGGTGGTGCAGCCGTTCCGGGTCGCGTCCGGCAGCATGGCGCCGGCCCACCCCGAGGGCGACGTCGTCCTCGTCCTGCGCGGCGTCGACGCGCGGCCGGGCGACGTCGTCGTCGCCGACCTGCCGACGGGGCGCGCGGTCAAGCGGGTCGCCGCGGTCGGCGGGCAGAGCGTCGGCATCGACGACGGCAGGCTCTGCGTCGACGGCCGCTGCCGGCTGGAGCCCTGGGTCGACCCCCGGCACGTCGACGGCACGTTCTGGGGACCGGTCGACGTGCCGCCGGGGCACGTCGTCCTGCTCGGCGACGCCCGGGACGTGTCGGTCGACTCGCGCGAGCTCGGTCCGCTACCGGTCGGGGACGTCGTCGGCCGCGTCGTCGCGTCCTGGTGAGGGGTGCGCCCGGGCCCACGCGACGTAGGCCTCCTCGGCGACGGGGAGCGTCGGGAAGAGCATGTCGTCCCCGACGAGCTCGCGCAGGCCCGCCCGCTCGAGCGGTTGCAGCAGGTCGTTCTTGACCCGCGCGAGCCCGAGCCGGACGCCCCGGGCGGCCAGCTCGCCGTGCAGCTCGCGCAGGCCGTCCGCGGCCGTGAGGTCGATCTCGACGCATCCCTCGACGTTGAGGACGAACCAGCGCACCGGTGCCTCGGGGAAGGCGGCGTCCTCCTGCTCGACGGCGAGCAGCGCCCGGCGCCGCAGGTCGCCGACGTTGGCGAAGAACAGCGGTGCGTCGTACCGGTAGACGACGAGGCCGGGCAGGGTCTGCGCCTGCGGGTAGTCCTGGACGTCGTGCATGCCCGCGAGCCCGGGGACCCGGCCGAGCACGGCCTCGTGCGGCCGGGCCAGCCGGCGCAGGACGTCGAGCAGGCTCAGGGCGACCGCGAGGCCGACGCCGGCGAGGATGCCGAGGACGACCGTGCCGAGCAGGGCCGCGACGGCCAGCCACAGCTCGGCCATCCGGAACCGCGCCAGGCGCACGACCTCCGGCCAGGACACGAGCTTGCTCGCGGCGTAGACGACGACGGCGCCGAGCGCCGCCCCCGGCAGGTGCGCGACGAGCGGGCCGCCGACCTGGAGCACGGCGACGACGACGGCGGCCGCGACGAGCGAGCAGACCTGGGTGCGCGCCCCGGCCGCGAGGGCCAGTGCCGTCCGGGAGCCCGACGACGACACCGGGAAGCCGCCGACGAGACCGGTCGCGACGTGCACGCCCGAGAGCGCGACGAGCTCGGCCTGCGGGTCGACGGGGGCCGGCCGGCCGCCGTCCTCCTCCGGCGGGGCCGGGAACCCGCGGGCGATGAGGGTGTTGTCGCCGTAGGCGACCACGGCGACGCCGAGGCCGGCGAGGGCGAGCGCCTGGACGTCCGCCCAGGACACCGCGGGCAGGTGCGGCAGCGGCAGCCCGGTCGGGACGGCGCCGACGACGGCGACGCCCCGCGCCTCCAGCCCGAGGGCGACCGAGGCCACCGTGGCCGCCGTCACGGCGACCAGCGGCGCGGGCCAGCGCGGCCGCAGCACCCGGACGACGAGGAGGACGGCGAGCGTCCCCGCGCCGGTGAGCAGCGTCGGGACGTGCGTCGACCCGACGACCGCGGCGAACGAGCCGAGCTGGGCGAGGAGGCCCTCGCCGTCGACGCCCGTCCCGGTGAGCCGGCCGAGCTGGCCGACGACCATGAGGACGGCGCCGCCGGCGAGGTAGCCGATGAGCAGCGGCTGCGAGAGCAGCTCGGCGACGACGCCGAGCCGGGCGAGGCGGGCGACGGCCGTCCAGAAGGCGACGACGAGGCTGAGCGCCGCGGTGAGGGCGACGGCGCGCTGCGGGTCGCCGGCGGCGAGGGGGGCGACCGCGGCGCCGGCCATGAGCGCGACCGTGGACTCCGGCCCGACGGACAGCACGCGGGACCCGCCCAGGACGGCGTAGACGACGAGCGCGGCGAGCGCCGTCCAGAGCCCCACGACGGGAGGGACGTCGACGATGGCGGCGTACGCCATGACCTGCGGCACGAGGTACGCGGCCACGGCGACCCCGGCGACGACGTCGGGACGCAGCATGCCGCGCCGGTAGCGGCGCAGCACCGTCAGGCCCGGGGTGGCCGCCGTGAGCGCGCCGGCCACCGAGCGGGCCGTCGACGACCGGCCCGCGCCGAGGTCGTAGCTCGCCGCCTGGTGGCGTTCCATGTGCC
Organism: Kineosporiaceae bacterium; assembly: GCA_052038585.1. Taxonomy (GTDB): domain Bacteria; phylum Actinomycetota; class Actinomycetes; order Actinomycetales; family Kineosporiaceae; genus JBQGCR01. The sequence goes on along the minus strand of JBQGCR010000749.1, from coordinate 6,864 downwards.
CTTCTCGACGTCGGGTCGCGCAGCCTTGACGGGACCTGCCGCGCGGGGTCCGGCGGACACGGTAGAGCCCGGGCCCGCACCGGTGGGGGATCGGTGCGGACCCGGGCTCGTGCGACCCGGAGCGGGAGCTCCTACAGGGTGAAGTCGGCGATCGTCACGGCGGCGGGGGCCACGCCGCTGAGGGTGATCGTCGAGGAGCCCTGCACGGTGACGAGCGTGCCCCCGCCGGGAGCGCCGGCGATGGTCACGTTCGCGCCGAAGGTCGCCGCGGTGATGCCGAGACCGGTCAGGACGATCCGGTCCTGGCCGCCGAGCAGGTCCGGCGTCGGGTCGAACCCGAGGACGGTGTCGTGCCCGAACGCGGCCGGGAAGAGCAGCCGGTCGTTGCCGGCGCCGCTGTCGAGCAGGTCGTCCCCGCCGTCACCGCGGAGCGTGTCGACGCCGGCCTGCCCGAACAGCGTGTCGTTGCCGGACCCGCCGGACAGGGTGTCCCCGCCGTCGCCGCCGAGGATCCTGTCATCGGTCGCGGACCCGACCACCGTGTCGTTCCCGCCGCCGGAGGCGATCTGGCCGATGCCGTTGAGCGCCACCGCGGACAGGTTCCACGAGTCCGCGACGCCCGAGCCGCTGATCGCGACCCCGGCGAAGGCGCCGCCGGAGATCTCCTCGACACCGGCCAGCGTCCGCAGGCCGATCGAGGTCCCGCCGGCGAGGGCGGTGATCCGGTCGAAGCCCGGACCGCCGTCCACCGCGTCGAAGCCGCCGCCCGTGCCGGTGAACCGGACGGTGTCGTCCCCGCCGCCGCCGAAGACGGTGTCGTTGCCGCCGTCACCGGACAGGGTGTCCGGCCCGTCGAGCGCCGTCAGGGTGTCGTTCCCGCCGCCGCCGGACGCCCGGTCCCGCACCGCGGTGCCGGTCCAGGCGTTCGCCAGCCCGTTGCCGGTGAAGACGTCCCCGACGAGCTCGGTCGGCCCGGAGACCACCTGCTCGGCCGTGCCCTGGCCGTCGGTCCAGGAGACGACGACGCGAAGCCGCCGGTTCACCTGGGCGTTGGTCGGGGTGAACGCCGCCTGGCCCGCAGCGGCGCCGGCGATGTTCCCGAACGGGGCCGCCCCGCCGACCGCCGACTGCTGCCAGCGGTAGGCCAGGGTGCCCAGGCCGTCCGCGTCGGCGAGCCCCGAGGCGTCGACGGTGAGCTGCTCGGTCTCGGCGACGTCCGTCGTGCTCAGGGCGAGCGCGCCGGTCGGGGCGTCGTTGACGTTCGCCACGGGAGCCGTCGGGTCGGACGTCGCCGACTCCAGGACGCCCCGGCCGTCGGTCCACGTGACGACGACGCGCAGCGGACGGCCTGCTTCGCTGTCGCCGGGGGTGAAGGCCTGGCCGGTGGCGGCGGTCGTCCACGTGTCGGGCGCGGTGAGCACCTGCCACGTGTACGACAGCGCGCTCGCGACGCCGTCGAGGTCGGTCGCCGTCGCGGAGACGGTGAGCGCCTGGTCCTCGGTGGGCGTCGTGTCGCTCAGGGCGAACGTCGCCGTCCCGGGGTCGTTCGGCGGCGTGTTCGGCACCTCGACGAGCTGGTCGGCGAAGACGAGCCGCTCGACGTTGCGCACCCGGTCCACGCCGTCGGCGCCGGTGCCGCCGGTGTGGCTGATCGTCATGCCTGTGCGGTCGAGCCGCGGGGAGATGACGTACTCGGACCGGTTGCCGGAGAACACGACCGTGTCGATGTCGGTGCCCGGGGTGCCGGGCAGCACGGTCCGGGCGATCGTGATGGTGCCCGGGTCGATCGTGCCGTTGAAGACGCCCGCCTGGAGCTGCGTCATCGACGTGTACGCCGTCCCGTCACGGCTCAGCGTGACGTTGAGCCACGCGTCGCCGTCGACGACGTCGTCCCCGCCGCGCGGCTCGATGATGTCGTCGCCGGCCCCGCCGAGCAGGATGTTGCCGCCGGTGAAGGACGTCGCGCCCGCCGGGAGCACCCCGGCCAGGCCGGAGATCCGGGCGATGCCGTCGGCCGTGAGCTCGTGGCCCTCGAACGCCAGCTCCGCGCCGGTGTCGGCCGCGCGGTTGTCACCGCGGAGCACGTCGTTGCCGTTCCACCCGGACAGGCCCTCGACGAGGTCGAAGCGGTCCGAGAGCGGCGCGACGTTCGGCGGCAGGCCGCCGACCAGCGTCATGTCGTCGTTGGCCGCGATCGGGTTGCGGGCGTTGGTGACCCAGTCGAAGCCGAGCATGCCCTCGTTCCGGTTCGACCCGCTGCCGGCGACCATGACGTCGTTGCCGCCCTCGGCGTCGTAGTCGTCGTTGCCGCTCGTGGCGATGAGCACGTCGTCGCCGCCGTTCGGGTCGTTCTGGAACGTGTTCCGGTTGTCGCCCTGGAGCAGGTCGGTGCCGGGACCGCCCTCGATCCAGTCGTCGCCGTCGTTGCCGGCGATGACGTCCGAGGCGTCGCCGCCGCGGATGAAGTCGTCGTGCAGGTGGCCGAAGGCCTCGTCCGGGTCGGCGCCGTGGACGATGAAGTCCTTGCCCGACCCGGCGAGCGTGAGGTCGAAGCCCGGGCCGGTGTTGATGGCGTCGTTGCCGGCGTCGCCCTTGAAGACGTCGTCGCCGTTGATGTCGACGAGGACGTCGTTGCCGGACTTGCCGAAGTGAGTGTCGTTGCCGTCGCCACCCTCGATCCGGTCGGCGCCCTCGGCACCGACGATCGTGTCGTCGCCCTCGTCGGTCCGCAGCCGGTCGGCGTTCGCCGAGCCGATGAGGTGGACGTGCTGCGGGCCGAGGAAGCGGATCGTGCCGTTGGCCTCGCGGACCAGGCTCGCGCCGTCGCCGCAGTGCGCGACGGACGGCAGGTCGTCCTCCGGGCCGACGCCCGAGACGTCGATCGTGCAGTCCGGCGGCGCGAAGACGTCGCCGGGCAGGTTCTTCGCGTCGGTGTTGCGCTCGATGAGCGCCGCGAAGGAGTTCGCCTCGAGCTGGCCGAGGAGGTTGGTCCCGATGAGCCGGCTCAGGTAGTAGAACCGGTCGCCGAACTGGAGGTTCTCCATCTGCTGCTCGAAGACCCAGTTGAACGTCGAGCCGAGCATCGACCCGAAGACGCGCGGCTTCTCGGCGAGACCGCCGACCCAGAAGTCCACGCCGTCCAGCCCGCTCGCCGCCGTCGACGCCCAGGCGCCCGTGCCGGCGAGGAAGGCGGCCCGGTCCTCCGGGGCGCCGTCGCCGCCGGTGACGAGCAGCGCCGCGGCCTCCCTCTTGTCCTCGAGGGCCGTCACGCCGGTCACCGACGGGTGCAACCCGTAGGCGGCGACGAAGTTCACGAGGGACTCCGGGTTGCGCAGGGCGGCGCCGAAGTCCGACCAGCTCGTGTACGGCTCCACCGTGGAGTCCCCGCTGGCGTCGAAGAACTGGCGCCGCGCGCTGTTGAGGGACGGGACGCCGGTCTCGCGCGCCCGGGTGAGGTTGAGCGTCGCGAGGTCGAGCGGCAGCCCGACGAGCCGGTTGCGCAGCACGTCGGTGACGAACTCGTCGATCTCGTTGGCGACCTCGGGGATGTTGCCCCGCACGACCGAGCCGGCCGCCGCCCGTGGCGACAGCGTGCCGTCGTTCGTGAAGGCCACCGGGTTGAGGAACGCCTCGAAGAGGTCGAGGTCGTCCCGGGTCCCGTCCTCGCGCACCCGCGGCACCGTCTCGGTGAGCAGCGAGTGCCCGAACCGGTAGACGACGTGGGCGAACTCGGCCGTCACGCCCGGGTCGAGGTCGGGCTGGTAGCCGCTCTCGTTGGCGGGCACGACGTCGATGTTCGGGGAGATCTTGCGCCCGAACTCCTCGAAGACGAGGTGCTGGTACTGCATCTCGGTGACGAGCCGCGCCGCCTGGAACAGCCGCTCGCCGTTCCAGCCGCCGGCCCCGGCGGCGGACCGCCACTGCGCGTAGAACGCGGGGTCCTCGGTCTCGTACTCGGTCACGAGGTTCTCGACGTACCCGACGAGCCGGTTGTGCTCGGAGTGGAAGACGTGGTGCACGGCGGTCAGGCCGATGTTCTCGTTGCCGCGGCCGTCGCCGGTGACGTAGTGCCGGTCGAGCAGCTCGTCGTCGTACGTCAGCGGGTCGCCGTCGTCCGGGCCGGCGACGCTGTCCCCGTCGGGGGTGCGCTGCACCGGGGGCGTCGTCGGGTCGCGGTCGTCGTCGACCGGCCCGGGCACCGCGTGGTGGGCGATGTCGTCGAGGAAGGCGTGCCCGGTGCCCTGGCCGAGGAGCTGGACCTTGCCGTCGGTGCCGGGCGTGAACTTGCCGTAGACGTCGACGAGGACGTTCGGCACGTCGAGCACGTCGGCGTCGCTGAGGGTGACGCCGAGCAGGGTGCTCGCCTGCGCCTTGATGTCGGCCCACGTCGCGAGGCCGCCGCCCGGACCGTCGAGCAGCTTGCCGGTCGAGACCGGGTCCCCGTCGCCGTTGAGCTCGTACTCGCGCAGGAAGACCTGGTGCGCCGGGTGCGAGGTGTAGGTCTGGTTCTGGTCGACGAACGACGTCGTCGTGTTCGTCGCCTCGTGGACGTCGTCAGCGTCCCCCAGGATGCCGTTGGGGCCCGGCTGGTTCGTCGCCCGGGTCAGCACCATGAAGTTCGTCGGGCTGCCCGCGACGTACAGCGGGTCGTCCGGCTGGAGCGGGACGACGACGGTGCCCGAGCGGCCCTTCGTCACGAGGTCGAGGCCGTGGTCGAAGAACTGGCCGAAGAACGTGAACCACGCGTTGGACCGGGCCGAGAGGCCGGCGTCCGTCGCGGTGTTCGGGATGAACAGCCCGTCGGGCGGCGTGTCGGGGTCGCCGTCGAGGTCGATCGGGTCGCCGGCCGTGCCCATCCGCTCGGCGGCCGCGACGGCCGCGGGGTTGCGCGTCGTCTGGTCGACGACGAGGTTGCTCACCTGGCGCGGTGCGGCGTCGTAGACCAGCCCGGAGGTCTGCGAGTAGGTCGTCGGGGGACCCTGGACCGGGCCGGGCACGGGGTCGGCGGTGCGGAACTCGGGCGTGAGCCGCCGCGGGAAGACCGTGTCGGCCGCCCCGTAGGTGTCCTGGCCGGGCAGTAGGTTGTTCTCGACGCCGCCGACGGTGCGCAGGCCCTCGCCGAGCAGCGGGTTGTTGACCTGGTCCGGGCCCGGGCCGAGCAGGTCGCCGCCCGCCGCGTGCGCCTCGGCGATCCGGATCTGCCGCAGGATGAACTCGAGGTCGGACTTGACGAGCTGGAAGCCACCGGCGTCGGGGACGACGACGGCTCCGGCCTGCGTCGGCGCGGCGAGGAGGCCGGCGGCGACGACGGCGCCCCCCGTGGCCAGCGCGAGGCAGCGGCGCGTGCGTGAGGGCCCGCTGCGCGGGCGCGGCGGACGGTCTGACTGGTGTTCCATGGTCCCTCCCAGGCCTGGCGTCTCGCCGCGCAGTCTCGGTGGGTGCCGTGAAGGGACCGTGAAGCCGCTCGTCGTCACCGATCCGGTCACGCTCGGTGAGTATCGGAAATGCCGGGACGGAAGTGCTCACGCAATGGCATGCTGCCCCCCAGCATTGGGGGGACCGCCCGGGTGCGTGGGGGAGCCGGGGTGACCCTTCGTCGCCGGGTGGGTGGGGGCAACATGAGTGGATTCGTGAAGGCGCAGGCGCTTCGAGCGAAATGTTCGGACAGGCCTGCGCTGTCCTGGGTGGGGTTGTTCGTCCGGCTCTCGCTGTGCGCCGTCGGCGTCCTCGCCGCCGGCGAGGCGGCGTTCCTCGTCGCCCTCGAGGTGGAGGAGGCGATCGCCGCCGGGTCCGTCGTCGGCGGCCTGCCGCGGCCTCGCGCCGGTCGCCGGACGCTGCTCGAGGTCCGGCTGCTCGGGACGTTCCGCGTCGTGCGGACCGACGGCGTCGCCGTGAGCCGCCAGGAGTGGCGCTCGGTGAAGAACGCCGCGCTCGTCCGGCTCCTCGCGGCCGCGGGCGGTGCGGTCGAGGCCGACGACGTCACGGCCGCCCTGTGGCCGGGCACGTCGCGGGACCGGGCACGGGCGAGCCTGCGCACCGCGTGCCTCCAGGTACGCCGCGCCGTCGGCGACGAGCACCTCGTCCGGGACGGGTCGACCCTCGCGCTGAGCCGGTCCTGGGTCGACCTCGACGAGGCCCTGCGGCACGCCGACCGGGCCCGGCTGGCGCACCGCGCGGGGGGACCGGCCGCCTGCCTGCGCGCCGTGCTCACCGTCCAGGCGCTCCGGCTCGCCCCCGTGCGTCCGGGGCCCGCCGACGCCCCCGTCGTCGCCGCCCGCGGCGCCGAGCTCGAGGCGCGTCTCGCCGCGGCGCTCACCGACGCCGCGGAGTGCGCCGTCGCGCTGGGCCGCTGGGACGACGCCGTGGAGGCCGCCCGCGCGGTGCTCGAGGCCGACCCCTACGAGGAGCGCGCCGTGCGGTCCCTCATGCTCGCGCACGCGGGCCGCGACGAGGTGGCCCTCGCCCTGCGCGAGTTCGCCGCGTGCCGCCGTCGCCTCGCCGAGGTGCTGGGCACCGACCCCGGCGCGGAGACCGTCGCCGTGCACTTGCGGGTGCTGCGGGCCGTGCCCGGCCGCGGTGCCGGCTCGGAGGCGGGACCGCGCAGCCTCCTGTCCCGTTCCGCCGCGGCCCTGCTCGCCGAGGCCGACGAGGCGCTCACCCCCGACGAGTCCGACGTCCTGCGGCTGTGCGCCGCGGGGGTGCCGGCGCGGGCGCTCGGCGAGGGGCTGACGGCGCTCGGGCACGGCCCCGGCCCCGACGCGCTCGCCGCGCGGGCCCTCGACCGGTTGTCCGGCCTGGGGCTCGTCGAGGCCGGCGGCAGCCGGCTCGTCGACGACGCCCTCGCGGCCGCCGTCCTGGCCCGCG
>JBQGCR010000748.1:0-4363 GCA_052038585.1 Kineosporiaceae bacterium | reverse complement strand
GGCGCGGACGGCCGGCGGGGCCCCGCGGCGGCGGCGCAGGTGCCGGCCGGGCGCACCGTCGCGGTGGACCCGGCCAACGGGCAGGGCGTCGTCGTCCCCGCCTCCTCCCAGGTGCCCCTGCTCCTCGACGCGCTCGTCCCCGGGGCGCCGGCGACGGCCGTGCGGGTCCTCGCCCGCGAGGGCCGGGTCGTCGCCGTCCTGCACGACAGCCTGCTGCGCGGGCTCGTGCCGGGCGGGGCGGACGACGTCGCCGCCGCGGCCGCCCCGGCGCCGCGACAGGTCGTCCCCGGCCTCGCCGTCGCCGCGTCCCGCACCGAGCAGGGCGCGTCCCGGCTGCCCGCCGACCCGGCCGACCCCGGCGCCGTCGCCGTCCGGGTCGCCGTGCCCGGCGGGGAGCCCGGGGTCGTCCGGGTCGCCCTCCTCGGTCCGGACGGCACCGTCCAGCTGCCCGACGGGCTCGTCGAGGTCGCGGGCGGGTCCGTCGTCGACGTGCCGGTGACCGGCGTCCCCGACGGGGACTACGCCGCGCTCGTCGAGGCCGACGTCCCGGTCCTCGCCGGAGCCGTCGTCGGCCGTGCCGCCCGCGGCAGCGAGCTCGCCGGCACCCCGGACGGCCTCGGCCGGGACGTGCCGCCCGCCGAGCTCGCCTGGGCCGCGGGGACCGCGCCCATGGGCCGCACGCTCGTCGCGCTGCCGTCGTCGGTCGCCCCGTGCCTGCTCGTCACCGCCCCGGCCGCCGCGGGGACCGTGCGGGTCACCCCGGTCGGCGCGGACGGCCGGCGGGGCCCCGCGGCGGCGGCGCAGGTGCCCGCCGGGCGCACCGTCGCGGTGGACCTGCCCGGCGACGCCGCGGCCGTCCTCCTCGAGCCGGGCGGTGGTCCGCTGCACGCCGCCGTCACCGTCGAGGTCGACGGCGGCTTCCTCACCGTGCTGCCCGTGCAGCCGCCCGTCGCGAGCGCGCAGAGCCGGCGCCCCGTCGTCGAGGACCCCCGGCTCGGGACGCGGTAGCCGGCCTCAGTCGTCCCGGCCGTAGCGCGGGTCGACCTGCTCCGGGGTGAGCCCGAGCAGGTGCGCGACCTGCTCGACGACGACGTCGTGGACGAGCGCCGCCGTGTCCTTCGCGTCGACGCCGCGGGTCTCGACCGGGCGGCGGTAGACGACGACCCGCGGCGGCAGCGTGCCGTCCGCCGGGAAGAACCGGCCGAGCGGGACCTCGTCGTGCTCCCAGGGCGCGGGGTCGCTCGGCGGGACGTCCTCGACGGCGAACTCGACGCCGTCGAGCTGGTCGGACCAGCGCCGCTCGAGCACCTCCACGGTGTCGAGGACGAGGTCGTCGAACAGGTCCGCCCGGCTGCGCCACGCCGGCAGCTCGCGCGGCAGGAGCGGGCCCCGCAGCCCCCGTCCCCGGCGGTCGCGACGGCGGGTGCGCAGCGGCTGGACCATGCGCCCAGCCTACGAGCCCCGCGGCGCCGGACGGGCGCGGGAGGCGACGGAGTGGCGGTGCGGCGGCGCGTCCCCGGCGCGGGTAGGCTCCGGCGCGTGGGAGGAGTGCGCCGTTGCTCGCGCACCGCGTGCACGCGTGCCGCGGTGGCGACGCTCACGTACGTCTACAGCGACTCGACGGCGGTGCTCGGCCCGCTCGCGACGTACGCCGAGCCGCACTGCTACGACCTGTGCGCCGAGCACGCCGACCGGCTGACCGCCCCGCGCGGGTGGGAGGTCGTGCGCCTCGCCCCGGACGCCGAGCCGCCGGGCCCGAGCAAGGACGACCTGCTCGCCCTCGCCGACGCCGTCCGGGAGGCCGCCCGGCCGCGCCCCGAGCCGCAGCCGGAGCCCGGGACGTCCGCCGTCGAGATCGGCCGCCGCGGACACCTGCGCGTGCTGCGCGACCCCGAACGCTGACCCGGCAGCGCCGACGGGGAGGGCGTGCGCGACACGCCCGGGCGGATGACAGGGCTCAAGGATCGCGCCGCGCGTGCCGACACCTGGGTGGAGACCCCGCCACGACCTCTCGCGCCGCCGCCCGCGGACGAGGGTCACCCCCACGCCGAGGAGCCCGCATGGCCGCCGACGACACCGCCCAGCTCCGCCAGACGCCGCGTCCCCGCCGGGGCCGCGGTCGTGCGCCGCTGCCCGCCCCGCCGCTCGGCTCGCTGACCCAGCGTGAGCACCGCACGGCGACGACGTGCCGCGGCTGCGGCAGCCCGAACGTCACGCGGCTGTCGATGTGCCTCACCGACGGCACGCCGGTCGACTTCACGTCGTGCCACCGCTGCGAGCACCGCTCGTGGGAGCACGCCGGGCTCGAGCTGTCCGTCGACGCCGTGATCGACCGCACCCGCAAGGACTGACCGCCGGGCCCCGGCCCGGCCGATAGGCTACGCAGCGTGTCCGATCCCACCCCCGGTGCCGTGCTCGACGAGATCGTCAAGGCCAACGACATCCGTGGCCTCGTGGCCACCCAGCTGACCGACGAGCTCGTCACCGCCCTCGGGGTCGCGTTCGCGCGCTTCGTCGCCGGCACCGACGGCGCCTCCCGCGTCGTCGTCGGGCACGACATGCGCGACTCCTCGCCGCGCCTGGCCGAGGCCTTCGCCGACGGCGTCCGCCGGGCCGGGCTCGACGTCGTCTTCTGCGGCCTGTGCTCGACCGACGCGCTCTACTACGGCTCGGGTGCGCTCGACGCCCCCGGCGCGATGTTCACCGCGAGCCACAACCCCGCGGAGTGGAACGGCGCCAAGCTCTGCCGCTCGCTCGCCCGGCCGATCGGGCGCGACAGCGGCCTCGACGACGTCCGCGCCGTCGTCCAGGAGCTCCAGGAGTCCGGCGCGGCGCTGCCCGCGCCGTCCGGGACGCGCACCGAGCACGACCTCCTGCCCGGGTACGCCGAGCACCTGCTCGGCCTCGTGCCCGCCGCGGCGACCGGCCGCGGGCTGCGCGTCGTCGTCGACGCCGGCAACGGCATGGCGGGCCTGACGACGCCGGAGGTGCTCGGCCGGCTCGGGCTCGACGTCGTCCCCCTGTACTTCGAGCTCGACGGGACGTTCCCCAACCACGAGGCGAACCCGCTCGACCCGAAGAACCTCGTCGACCTCCAGCGGGCCGTCGTCGAGCACGGGGCGGACCTGGGTCTGGCGTTCGACGGGGACGCCGACCGCTGCTTCGTCGTCGACGAGCGCGGCGAGGTCGTCAGCCCGAGTGCGGTCACCGCGCTCGTCGCGAGCCGGGAGATCGCCAAGGAGCACGCCGCCGGGCGCCCCGGCGTCGTCATCCACAACTGCATCACGTCGTGGACCGTCCCGGAGGTCATCGCCGAGCGCGGCGGGGTCGCCGTCCGCACCCGGGTCGGGCACTCGTTCATCAAGGCCGAGATGGCCGGGCGCGACGCCTGCTTCGGCGGCGAGCACAGCGCGCACTACTACTTCCGCGACTTCTGGTTCGCCGACACCGGCATGCTCGCGGCGCTGCACGTCCTCGCGGCGCTGCGGGAGACCACCGGCGCGCTGTCCGCGCTCGTCGCGGAGTACGAGCGGTACGTCGCCTCGGGCGAGATCAACTCGCGGGTCGCCGACGTCGCCGCCGCGACGGCCGCCGTCGAGGCCCGGTTCGCCGGCGAGCCGGGCGTGCGCACCGACCGCCTCGACGGCCTCACCGTCGCCCACGACGAGCAGCGCTGGTGGTTCAACCTGCGCCCGAGCAACACCGAGCCGCTGCTGCGGCTCAACGCCGAGGCGAAGGACGAGGCGACCATGGCGCGGCTGCGCGACACGGTGCTCTCGGTGGTGCGTCCCGCCTGACGCCACGGGCCGGCGATGGGGGAGGATGGCGCGCATGACGACGGACCAGACGGCGCACCCCCCGGCGATCGACCCCTGGATGCGGGCCATCCTGCGCTGCCCCGCCTGCACCGGCACCCTGACCGACGGCACGGCGCCGGACGGCACGGCGGAGCTCGCGTGCGACGGGTGCGACCGCGCCTACCCGGTGCTCGACGGGATCCCCGTGCTCCTCGTCGACGAGGCGCGCCGCCGGCCGGCCGGCGCCTGAGCCGGCCCCGCCCCAGCCCCACCGGAGACCTCGATGGTTCTCGACGACCAGCTCCTCGACGACGCCGACGCGCTCGCGCAGGCCGACACCTCCGCGAGCCTGCGGGTGACGGCGAGCGCCGGCGCCCAGGTCCGCGCGAGCATGCACGAGGCGGGCGAGGCCGGCGTGGAGCGGCTCGCCGCCGACGGCCGCCCCCGCGCGGTCGTCGTCGCCTCCCTCGGCGGCTCGGCCGTCGTCGCCGACGTCCTCGCGATGCTCGCGGGCGCCGGCGCGACCGTGCCGGTCAGCGTGCGCCGCGGGCTGCCGCTGCCCGGCT
>JBQGCR010000747.1:0-1774 GCA_052038585.1 Kineosporiaceae bacterium | reverse complement strand
CTCGCCGGTCCGCTGCGCGCGATCGCGCCGCTGCGCGAGCGCGAGGAGGAGGCGTGGAGCGACCTCGCCGCGGTCATGGAGGAGTCGATCCACGGCCAGGACGACGTCCGCACGAGCCTCGGGCAGGCGTACGTCCTGCGGCTGTACGCGCGCCGGGCCGCCGCGGTGATCCGGCGCGGGCAGCGGGTCTGGACGGCGTCGGCGCGGGTCACTGCGGTCGCCTCGACGACGGTCCGGGCGGGCATCGTCGCCCTCGTCGCCGGCGGCGCCTGGGCGCTCGCGACCGGCCGCGTGGACGCCGCCCGGCTCACGTCGGTCTGGCTGCTCGTCCTCGGCTTCGCCGCCGTCGTCGACCACGTGAGCCGGATGGTCTCCGAGCTGCAGTACGGGCTCGGGGCCTGGCAGCGCGTGCAGCTCCTCCTCGCCGCACCGCAGGAGCCGTCCGGCGGCCGGCCGGTCGCCGACGGCGACCTCGAGGTGCGCGGCCTGACGTTCACCTACCCGGTCCGCGACGGCGACGCCCCGTCCCGGCCCGCGCTGCGCGACGTGCACCTCACGCTGCGCCGCGGCCGCTCGTACGCCGTCGTCGGCCGCACCGGGTCGGGCAAGTCGAGCCTGGCGAAGGTCCTCACCCGGGCGGTCGACGTGCCCCGCGGCACGGTCTTCCTCGGCGGCCGCGCCGTCCTCGACCTCGACGTCGAGGCCCTGCGCCGGTGGGTCGCCGTCGTCCCCCAGCGCACGGAGATCCTCGCCGGGACCCTCGCCGAGAACGTCGCCCTGTTCGACCCCGCGCTGGCCGACCGCGCGGCGCAGGCCATGGACGAGCTCGGCCTCACGCCGTGGGTGGCCGAGCTGCCCGACGGCCTGCAGACCCGGCTCGGTGACGGCGGGCAGGCCCTGTCGGCCGGGCAGGAGCAGCTCGTCGCCTTCGCGCGCATCCTCGTCCGCGACCCGCACGTCGTCGTCCTCGACGAGGCGACCGCCCGGATGGACCCGGTCACCGAGGCCGCGGTGCAGCGGGCGACGGAACGGCTGCTGGCCGGGCGGATCGGCGTCGTCATCGCCCACCGCCTGTCGTCGGTGAGCCGCTGCGACGAGGTCGTCGTCCTCGCCGACGGCGAGGTGGTCGAGGCCGGGCCGCTCGCGGACTCCTCGCGCTTCGCCGAGCTCCGCGCGAGCAGCCGGAGGGCGGCGGCCGACACCGCGGGCCACGCCCGGGCCGGCGACGACGACGGCGCCGTCGACGGCGCCCGCGCCGTGGACGCCACAGAGACAGCGACGGCGGCGGCGCTGCCGCGCACCGACCCGCCGCCGTTGCCGCCCGTGCCGCGGGCCCGCACCATGCGCGAGATCCTCCGGCTGGTGACGAACGACGCCCGCTACGGCGTCGCGGCGATGGGCGTCTTCGCCGTCATGATGGTCCTCGGCCTCGACGGCGCGGTGCTGCCGTGGCTGTGGGCCGACCTCGTCGACGGCACCGGCGGGCTCCTCCGGCCGGCCGCGGCGCTCGTCGCGGCGCTCGTCGTCACCTCGCCGCTGCCCTACTTCACCGGGGCCTGGTTCCCCCGCTGGTGGGTCACGCAGATGCTGCGGATCAGCCTGCGCCTCGTCCACGGCCAGACCGGCCCGCGCCGGGTCAGCGCCCACACGCCGGCCGAGGTCGTCGCCCAGGGCGGCGACACCGAGCGCGTCGTCGTCCTCGCCGACAACGTGATCGACCAGGTCATGAGCGCCGTCGTCATCGTCGCGATGACCCTCGTGTCCGGCAGCGTCG
>JBQGCR010000746.1:0-3592 GCA_052038585.1 Kineosporiaceae bacterium | reverse complement strand
CCGGTGAGCGGGATGACGCGGGTGACGCCGCCGGCGACGACGAAGACCTGGAGCGCGACGGAGAACGCCAGGCCGCACGCCAGGAGCTTGCCGAAGCCGTCCCGGGACCCGATGGCCGTCCGCAGGCCGCGCTGCACGAACAGGGCGTAGAGCATGAGGACGGCGAACAGCCCCGTGAGGCCGAGCTCCTCGCCGATCGAGGCGAGGATGAAGTCGCTCTCGGCGTAGGGGACGATGTCCGGCCGGCCCTCGCCGAGCCCGGTGCCGACGAGCCCGCCGCTGGCCATGCCGTAGAGCCCCTGCACGAGCTGGAAGGCGCCCGCGGCGTTGTCGGGGTCGAACGGGTGCAGCCAGATCGCGACGCGGGTCTGGACGTGCCCGAAGATCGTCCACGCCGTGACGGCGCCGCCGACGAACAGGGTGAGGCCGATGAGGATCCACGAGAGCCGCTCGGTCGCGACGTAGAGGACGGCGACGAAGAGCCCGAAGAAGAGCAGCGACGTCCCGAGGTCGCGCTCGAGGACGAGGACGGCGACGCTCGCGAGCCACGCGACGAGGATCGGGCCGAGGTCGCGCCCGCGCGGCAGCTGCAGGCCGAGCACCCGCGGCCCGACGAGGGAGAGGGAGTCCCGCGCGGTGACGAGGTAGCCGGCGAAGAACACCGTGAGGACGATCTTGGCGAGCTCGCCGGGCTGGAAGGTCGCGAACCGCAGGTTGATCCAGATCCGCGCGCCGTTGACCTCGAGCCCGAGGAACGGCACGAGCGGCAGCAGGAGCAGCACGAGACCGACGACCATCGCCGTGTAGGTCCGCCGGGCGAGCACCCGGTGGTCGCGCAGGACGACGAGGACGACGCCGGCGGCGACGATGCCCACCGTGCTCCACAGGAGCTGGCGCGGCGCGAGCGCGCCGTCGGACAGGGTGCGTCCCTCGGCGAGGTCGAGCCGGTGGATGACGACGAGGCCGAGGCCGTTGAGGGCCGTCGCGATCGGCAGGAGCACCGGGTCGGCGTGCTTGGCGACGAGCCGGACGACGACGTGCAGCCCGCCGGTGAGGACGGCGAGCCCGCCCGCGTACCAGGTGATGTCGGCGGGGACCGTGCCGTCGACCGCGAGCCCGACGAGGGCGTACGCGCCGAGCGCGACGGCGAGGGCGAGCACGAGGAGCAGCGCCTCGACGTTGCGCCGGGGCCGGGTCTGCACCGGGGTGACGACGGCCATCAGCCCAGCCCCCCGCAGTCCTCCGGCGACGGGTCCGGCAGCTCGAAGGAGCCGGTCGGGCTGGTCGTCGGGCTCGCCGGCGTCGTCGTCGCCGGGGTGGTCGGGGTGGTCGGGGTGGTCGGCGCGGGCGTGGTCGGCGTCGGCGCGGGCGTGGTCGGGACGGCCGCGGGCGTCGTCGGGGCCGTCGTCGGCGTCGGCGTGGCGGTCGGCGTCGGCGTCGGCGTCGGCGGGGCCACCGCGGCCCGGCACGCCGCGACGACCTCGCGCAGGCGCCCGACGATCGCGCGGGCGTCGCCCTCGTCGTCCGCGACGATGCCCTCCTCGACGCGCTGCCGGGCGTACGTCGGCAGGTCCTCGACCGGCACGTCGTCGGCGACCTCGTCGACCTGCGAGAGCGCGACCGGCCCGAGGTCCTGCGGCAGCCCGCGGAAGATCGCGACGGCGACCGGGTCGGTCGAGTCGTCCGCGGCGACGTAGTACTGGGTCTCCACCCAGCGCCACGCGCCCCAGCCGGCGACGGCGACGAGCGCGACGACGACGGCGACGACGACGGCGCGCCACACGCGGCCGCGCCGTCCGGCGTCGTCCTCGGCGTCGTCCTCGTCCTCGGCGGCGGGCGACCCGGTCAGGGCGGCGGCCCGCTCGGCGGCGGAGCCGGCCCCGGCCGCGACGACCCGGGTCGGCTGGTGCCGGGACACGGCGCCGACGACCGCCGGCACGCCGTGCGAGGCGCGCTCGACGTCGACGACGTCCGCGACGATGCACGTGACGTTGTCCGGCGCCCCGCCGCGCAGCGCGAGCTGGACGAGGGCGGCGCACGTCTCCTCCGGGTCGGCCGCCCCGGCGAGGGTCTCGGCGAGGGTGTCGTGGCTGACGACGCCGGACAGGCCGTCGGAGCACAGGAGGTACCGGTCGCCGAGGCGGGCCTCGCGCATGGAGAGGTCCGCCTCGGCGTCGTCGACGACGTCGGACAGCACCCGCAGCAGCACCGAGCGCTGCGGGTGCTGCGCGGCCTCCTCGTCGGTGAGCCGGCCGTCGTCGACGAGGCTCTGGACGAACGTGTGGTCGCGCGTGATCTGGACGAGCACGCCGTCGCGCAGCAGGTCGGCCCGCGAGTCGCCGATGTGCGCGAGCGCGAACCGGTTGCCGGTCCGCAGCAGGGCGGTGACCGTCGTGCCCATGCCCGACAGCCGCGGCTCCTCGGCGACCCGGTCGAGGAGCTGCCGGTGGGCGCCGCGGATGGCGCCGGCGAGGTGCACGAGGGCGTCGTCGGCGCCGTGCGACTCGTCGTCGAGCGCGGCGAGCTCGCCGATCGCGAGCGACGACGCGATGTCCCCGCCGGCGTGCCCGCCCATGCCGTCGGCGACGACGAGCAGGTGGGACCCGGCGTAGGCGGAGTCCTGGTTGTTCGACCGGACGAGCCCGACGTCGGAGCGCGCGGCGAAGCGCAGGGCGAGGGCCACGGGCGGCTACTTCCGCAGCTCGATGACGGTGCGCCCCACCTTGACGGCGATCCCGGGGCGCAGCGTGGCCGGGCCGGTGAGCCGGTCCCGGCCGATGAACGTGCCGTTCGTCGAGCCGAGGTCCTCGACGTGCCACAGCCCGTCGCGCAGGAAGAAGCGGGCGTGCCGGCCCGAGGCGTAGTCGTCGTCGAGGACGAGGGTGCACTCCGGGGCCCGCCCGACGAGCACGGGGGCCTGGCCGAGGGTGAGCGTCGTCCCCTGGAGCGACCCCTCGGTGACGACGAGCCGGAGCGCGGTGCTCGCGGCGGGCGCCTGCGCCGGGGTCGCCGGTCCGGCCGGTGCCGGTGACGGCGCCGGGGCGGGCGCGGCGGGTGCCGCCGGGCGCGGGGTCGGCGTCGCCTTGCGGGTCACGCGCGTGCCGTAGACGTCCCGGCGGACGACGAGCGCGACGGCGAGGACGAGCACCCAGAGCAGTCCGAGGTAGCCCAGGCGCAGCAGGGTGAGGGTGAGCTCGGTCATCGGGGGCGGGTCACCGGCCCGGCACGTGGACGACGATGCGCGTCCGTCCGACGGTGACGACGCTCCCGTCGACGAGCGCCCCGGTGTGGATGCGCTCGCCGTCGAGGAAGGTGCCGTTGGTCGAGCCGAGGTCGACGACGCGCAGCCGCCCGTCGAGCTGGTGCACCTCGGCGTGCCGGCGCGAGACGCCCGCGTCGTCGAGCATGACCTGGGCCTCGGTGCCACGGCCGATGACGGTGACGGCGTCGGTCACGGGGTAGCGCCGGCCGTCGACGTCGAGGGTCGCGACGACCCGCGGGCCGGGACGCGACGCCGGGGTCGCGACGGTCGGCTCCGCGGGTCCGGCGACGGCGTGCGGGGCGGGCGCGGGGGCGCTCGCGGGTGCCGCGG
>JBQGCR010000745.1:0-2501 GCA_052038585.1 Kineosporiaceae bacterium | reverse complement strand
CGGGCGGCCCGCAGGAACAGCTCGGGGTCGGGCGGCAGGTCGGAGTCCAGGGTGAGCACGGCGCGCCGGATCGGGTCGTCCGTGCCGTCGAGGGTCCGGGCGACGAGACCGCGCAGCCGTCGCGCGCGCAGCGCGCCCATCGCCGCGCGGCGGACCTCGCCGTAGAGCGGGTGCGCGAGCCGGGCCACGCGGCCGTCGGTGCGGACGAGCCCGCGGTCCTCGGCCTCCTCGACGTCGTCCGCGGCCGTCAGGGCGACCAGGTCGGGGACGGTCACGGGCTCGGCGAGGGCGACGACGTCGACGACGTCGCGCAGCCGGGGCTCGAGGACGCCGAACTGCTGCTCGAGCAGGTCGGCGAGCTCGGCGCCGATCGACGGCTCGCGCGTCCACGTCCAGATCTCCGACGCCCTCGCCATCCGGCCGGCCGCCACCTCTCCGGCCAGCAGGTGCCGCAGGAACAGCGGGCTGCCCTGCGTGAGGTCGTGCAGCCGGTGGGCGGAGGCGGAGTCGACCGGTCCGCCGAGCACCCTCGCGAGGAGCGCGGCCGTGCCGGCCGGGTCGAGCGGGGCGAGGTCGAGCCGGTCGAGCAGGTCGTCCTTCCACAGCGCCGTCACCGCGTCCGGGGCCGGCTCCCCCGTGCGCAGCGTGACGACGACCGGGGCGAGGCGCCGGACGACGACGCGGTGCAGGACGATCGCCGAGTGCTCGTCGAGCAGGTGGGCGACGTCGACGGCGACGACGGCCGGGGCTCGGTCCGCGAGCCGGTCCAGGGCCCGGCCGACGACGTCCCCGGGGCCGCCGGCGGGCACGTCGAGCAGGCCGGCGAAGGCACCGAGCGGCAGGGGGCGGGCGGCCGCGCTCGCGAGCGCCCACACGACGTCGCCGGCGGCACGTGGTCGTGCGGCGACGGCCTCGCGGGCCAGGCGGGTCTTGCCCACCCCGGCGGGTCCGGCGACGACGACCCCGCGGGAGCCGGGCCGCAGCGCCGCCGCGACCGTGCGCAGCGGGACGTCCCGGCCGACGAGCGGCCACACCCGCTCCATGGCGGCGAAGGGTATCCGGGGCGGTCCGGGTAGCGCACTACTCGCGCCGCCGGTCCGGGACGGTGCCAGCCTCCGGCCATGAGCGCACGCACGGTCCTCGTCACCGGCGCGAGCCGCGGCATCGGCCGGGCCACCGCCGTCCGGCTCGCCACGTCCGGGTGGCACGTCGTCGCGGGCGTCCGCACCGACGTCGCCGCGAAGGAGCTCGCGACGCTGTCGGCCAACCTGCACCCGGTCGAGCTGGACGTCACCGTGCCCGAGCACGTCGCCGCCCTGGAGGACCGCCTCCCGGACCGGCTCGACGCGCTCGTCAACAACGCCGGCATCGCCGTCGCCGGCCCGGTCGAGACCCTGTCGCGGGCGGACATGCACCGCCAGCTCGACGTCAACCTCGTCGGGCCGCTCGCCGTCACCCGGGCCGCGCTCCCCCGGCTGCGCCGGGCGCGCGGCCGCGTCGTCTTCGTGTCATCGGTCAACGGGCGGGTGTCGTTCCCGTTCACCGGCCTCTACAACGCCTCGAAGTTCGCCGTCGAGGCGGTCGCGGACTGCCTGCGGGTGGAGCTGCGCCCGTTCGGGGTGCAGGTCTGCCTCGTCGAGCCGGGCGTCGTCGACACCGACCCCTGGCACGAGATGGACCGGCTCCTCGACGACCTCGAGGCCGGGCTCTCGCCCGAGCACCGCGGCCTGTACGCCGGGCAGTTCGCCGCGGAGCGCCGGCTCCTCGCGCGGATCCGCCGCGGCGCCAAGCCGGCGGACCGGGTCGCGACCGCCGTCGAGCGCGAGCTCGACCGGCGCAGGGTGCGGGCGCGCGTCGTCGTGGGGGCTGATGCGCGCTCGCTCCTCGCGCTCAAGGCCGTCCTGCCCACGCGGGCCCTGGACGCGCTGTGGTCCTCCGGCGTCCCCGCGCACGACGACGCCGGCGTGCCCTGACGGGGTCGGCTGCCCGCGGCTCGCGGCGACGGACCGCGGTCCGTCACATCCGACATGCCGTCACAGGACCCGCCGATGTGGGGACCTCAAGGTCACGGATCGGTCTCGGGAGTTGCGCGGACCACATCGGCGACTCCAGGATGTGAGCGCTAACAAACGGCGGACCGCCGCGAGGGCGACGGACGACGGGGCATCTGCCCGACGGTGCTGGCCACCGGCGGGCGCCGTCTCGCCGGCGCCCCGCGGCCCCTGATCCCCACGCCCCGGCGTGCCGCCGCGTCGCTCCCCCGTCCCCGGACTGCGACGACCTTCCTGGCCGGCCCCCGGCCTCGACGACGAGGAGAACCCCGGTGCGTACACGCAAGATCGCCGTAGCGTCCCTGGCCGTGCTGGCCCTGGCGGCGTGCGGCCGCTCGGAGGCCACGAACGCCGGCGCCACGGCCACCGACCCGGCCGACATCACGATCGGCGTCGCGATGCCGACCAAGACGTCCGAGCGGTGGATCAAGGACGGCGACTACATGAAGC
>JBQGCR010000744.1:0-2375 GCA_052038585.1 Kineosporiaceae bacterium | reverse complement strand
GCACGCCGAACGGTAACGCCGACCGACGCCAAGTCCCGCATCAGGGCGTCCGGACGGCGCGTGAGCGGCCCGCCCGACGCGGGTCGGTCTCCCCAGGATCCGCCCGATCGAGTCACCTCTGGGTGCTTTGCGCACCCGGATTGCACGCTTCGCACTGCGCTTCTCACGCTCCGTCGCCACCCCGGCCCGTGTGGATCACCGTCCGTCACACGCTGTTCCCTTCGCCACTGCCGGGCGCGTAGCCTTCCCCCCATCCGCCGCGCGGCACCCGGCCAGGTCCGCCACGGTCGTGGGTCGCACACCGTCGTGCGCCGCCGTCGTCCCGCCGGGGACGCCGCGCGCTCATGACCGCCGAAGCCAGGGGCGGGACGTCAGAAGGAGGACGAGGTGGACCGAGTGTCCGGCCCGGGCACGGCGCGGGGCGACGACGCCCCGGCGCCCTCCCGCAGGGCGACGGCGACGCCGCGCCCTCGCGACCGCGGCCCCGCGGCGTGGCCCGTCCGCCGCAAGCTCCTCGCGCTCGTGGCCCTGCCCCTGACGATCATCCTCGTCGGCTTCGCCGTCCTCGTCGCGGGCGCGGTGTCCGACCTGCGCGCGGCCCGCGCCGCGAGCGCCCTCGCGAACGTGACGACGACCGTCAACGCGGCGGCGACGACGCTGCAGACCGAGCGCCGCATGTCGCTGGCGTGGGTGCGCGAGCCCAACACGACGACGCAGACCCGGCTGGAGGAGGCCCGCGCCGCCACCGACGCCGCGCTGCGCGACCTCGTCGCCCGGCTCGACGACGGCGCGCTGCCGGCCGACCCGGCGCTCGGCACCGCGGTCTCCGTCGCCCGAGACGTGCCCGGGCAGGTCCGCACGCTGCGGGAGGAGACGACGCAGGACCGGCAGCCGACCGTCGTCCTCGACACCTTCGTGCCGCCGACGGACGCGCTGCTCGCGCTGAGCCGGACCGCGGGGGCGCAGCTGCGCGACGCCGCGACGGACCCGACGACGGCCCGCCGGGCGGACGTCCTCGCCGACCTCATCGAGGTCACCGCGGCCGCCAGCACCGAGCGCGACCTCACGACGCTGGCGCTGGAGGCGCGCTCGGTCACGCTCGCCGACTACTGGCGGCTGGCGGACCTCGCGGCGGTGCAGCTCACCGGCCTCGTCGCGGCGCAGCGCCTCGCGGACGACCGGGAGTCCGCCACGCTGCGGCTCGCCGCCGCCGACGACCTGCGGCTCGACCGCTTCCGCCGCGACTTCACGACGCTGCTCACCCAGGGCGACGCCGTCGACGCGGGCAACGCCACGGCGTACGCGACCCTCGCGAGCGCCCGCCTGGACAACCTCTCGGCGAGCGTCGCGGACGTCTCGTCCACGCTCGAGGACTCCGCCTCCCAGGCGGTGCGCCGGGCCCTGGTGTCGACGGCCGCCGCCGTGCTCGTCGCCCTCATCGTGCTCGGCGTCGTCGCCTTCCTCACCGTCTCCATGGCCCGCACGGTCAACGGCCCGCTGGCGGCGCTGCGCCGCCGCGCCACCGAGATCGCCACGGTGTCGCTGCCCGAGGCGGTGCGCCGGATCGAGGCCGAGGGGCCGGGGGCCCGGGCCGAGATCCCGACGGCGCTGCCGGCGACGGTGACGGCGGGCCCCGAGACGGTCGAGGTCGCCCGGGCCGTCGACGGCCTGAGCCGGACCGCGCTCGACCTCGCGACGAGCCAGGTGCGCCTGCGCCGCGCGCTCGACGAGGCGTTCGTGACGATGTCCCGGCGCAGCCAGTCCATGGTCGAGCGCCAGCTCGCCGTCATCGACGAGCTGGAGAGCCAGGAGCAGGACCCCGACCAGCTGCGCAACCTCTTCCGGCTCGACCACCTCGCGGCCCGGATGCGGCGCTACAACGACAACCTCCTCGTGCTCGCCGGCTCCTCGGTGCGCACGCGCAGCGCCGCGCCGGTCTCGGTGTCCGACGTCTTCCGCGCGGCCACCTCCGAGATGGAGCAGTACGAGCGGGTGCGCGTGCAGCCGGTCAGCGGGGCGGCGATCGCCGGGCCCGTCGCCGGTGGCCTGGTCCACCTCGTCGCCGAGCTGCTCGACAACGCCGCGCAGTACTCGGCGCCCACCTCGCCGATCTCGCTGTCCGCGGCCTTCACCGCGGACGGCGGCCTGCTCGTCGAGGTCACCGACGCCGGGGTGGGCATGCCCGCCGCGGAGCTCGAGCGGGTCAACGCCCGCCTCGCCGAGCCCGAGGACAGCGAGGCGAGCGTCCCGGCCAAGATGGGCCTGTTCGTCGTCGGGCGCCTGGCCCGCCGGGGCGGCTTCCGCGTCCGGCTCGTGCCGCGCGACGGCGCCTCCGGCCTCGTCGCGCAGGTGAGCGTCCCCGCCCGGTCCGTCGT
>JBQGCR010000743.1:0-2684 GCA_052038585.1 Kineosporiaceae bacterium | reverse complement strand
GCGCAGGACCGGTCCGTGCCGGTGCACCGTCGGCAGGACGACGACCCGCGCCGGCCCCCCGTCCGCGCGCCGGAACCGGCCGCCCGCGCCGGCGAGCAGCGCCGGGGCGGCGCCGCGGAACCCCTGGGTCGCGGCGTCGGGGTCCCCGACGAGGAGCAGGTCCCCGCCGCCGGCGAGCAGCTCGACGAGGCGGCCGCCCGCGGCGGTGAGCTCGTGGGCGTCCTCGACGACGACGAGCCGGCGCCGCTCGCGCTCGTCGGCGAGCAGCGCGGCGTCCCCGCCGAGCAGCCCGACCGCGGCGTCGACGATCGCCGCGGGGTCGAACGCCCCGGGCGTCGCGAGCGAGGTGACCTCGAGGTACTCCTCGAGGACGACCGCGGCGGCCGCCCACTCCGGACGGCCGGTCAGCCGGCCGAGCCGGGCGAGCTCGGCGCCGTCCAGGCCGCGCTCGACCGCGCGCATGAGCACGTCGCGCAGCTCGTCGCGGAACCCGCGCAGGGCCCGGACCTGCGGGCTCACCGACGGCGGCCAGGGCACGTGCCGCCCCTCGCCGGCCTCGTGCCCCTCGAGGAGGTCGGCGAGGATGCGGTCCTGCTCCGGGCCGGAGATGAGCCGGGGCGGCTGGTCGCCCTCGAGCACCCGGGCCCGGCGCAGGAGGCCGAAGGCGTAGGAGTGCGGCGTGCGGGCGAGCGGCTCCTGGACCGTGCGGCGCAGCCGCGCGGACACCCGGTCGCGCAGCCCGGCCGCGGCCGCACGGGTCGGCGCGAGGACGAGGACGTCGCCGGCGGCCAGGCCGTCCCGCTCGACCCGGGCCACGACGGCCTCGACGAGCACCGTCGTCCGGCCCGTCCCCGGCGCGCCGAGGACGACGAGCGGGCCGTCCCCCTGCCGGTGGGCGACCGCCTGCGCCTGGACGGGGTCGAGGGCCGCGGGCGCGGCGACCGCGCGGCGCGGCGGCACGAGCCGCACCCCGCCACGCCGGTCCTCGCGGGGCTCGTGCCCCGTCGTCGTCCGCATGCCCCGATCCCATCACGCGCCACCGACAACCGGTCCGCAGCCGCGCCGCGCGAAGAAGGTCTCCCGGAGGTGTCGATCCGAGGGCAGGCTGTGCGTCGGGGAGGTGGACGGGACGGACGGGCCGCCCCGCGGACGACAAGGAGCCGGCGATGCCGAGGTACACGATCCTCATCTACGAGTCGGAGGAGTACTACGAGGGCATGACCCCGGAGGGGATGTCCGCCGTCATGGACGCCCACGACGCCTTCTCCAAGGCCGTCGGCGAGCTCGGCGGGCAGATCCTCGGCGGCGAGGCGCTCACGGGCGCCGCGACCGCGACGACCATCCGCGGGGGCACGGTCACCGACGGGCCCTTCTTCGAGACGAAGGAGGCGCTCGGCGGCTACTACCTCGTCGAGGCCCGCGACCTGGACCACGCGCTCGAGATCGCCAAGGGCTGCCCCGCTGCCAGCGGCGGCGTCGAGGTCCGGCCGGTCATGGAGTTCGACTGACGGACGACGTCGCCCGGGCGGTCGCCGACGCGCACCGTCGCGAGTGGGCCTTCGTGCTCGCCGCGACGGTGCGCGTCGCGCGCGACCTCGACCTCGCGCAGGAGTGCGCTCAGGAGGCGTACGTCCGGGCGCTGACGGCGTGGCGCCGCGACGGCGTCCCGCGCTCACCCGGGGCGTGGCTGACGACGGCCGCCCGCAACGCCGCCCTCGACGCGCTGCGGCGGGAGTCGACCCTGCGCCGCAAGCTGCCGCTGCTCGTCGAGCCGCCCGGCGACGCGCCCGGGCAGGGCACGACCGGGCAGGACGCCGACGACGGCGCGGTCGCCGACGACCGGCTCCGGCTCGTCTTCACGTGCTGCCACCCGGCGCTCGCCCCCGAGGCGCAGGTGGCCCTGACCCTGCGGCTGGTCTGCGGCGTCGCGACCGCGGACGTCGCGCGCGCCTTCCTCGTCCCCGAGGCGACGATGGCGGCGCGGATCACCCGGGCCAAGAAGAAGATCGCCCAGGCCGCGATCCCGTACCGGGTGCCCTCGCGCGACGAGCTGCCCGATCGGCTCGACAGCGTCCTCGTCGCCGTCCACCTCCTCTTCAGCACGGGACACACCGCGCCGTCCGGGGACACGCTCCTGCGCGAGGACCTCTGCGAGCGCGCCGTCGACCTCGCGCGGACCCTCGTCGCCCTGCTGCCGGCCGAGCCGGAGGCCCGCGGGCTGCTCGGGCTGCTCCTGCTCGTCCACGCCCGCCGCCGGGCCCGGACGGACGACGACGGCCACCTCGTCCTCCTCGAGGACCAGGACCGCGCCCTGTGGGACCAGCGCCTCGTCGCGCTCGGGCTCAGGCTCACGGCGGAGGCGCTCACCGCGACGCGGCAGCCCGGCCGGTTCGCGCTCCAGGCCGCCGTCGCCGGAGTCCACGCGGCCGCGCCGACGTTCGCGGACACCGACTGGCCGCGCCTGCTCACCCTGTACGACCGGCTGCTCGCCGTCTGGGACTCCCCCGTCGTCGCGCTCAACCGCGCTGCGGCGCTGGCGTTCCTGCCCGGACCGGGCGGCGGGCCCGCCCCCGCGCTCGCCGCCGGCGAGGCCGTCGCCGGAGTCCACGCGGCCGCGCCGACGTTCGCGGACACCGACTGGCCGCGCCTGCTCACCCTGTACGACCGGCTGCTCGCCGTCTGGG
>JBQGCR010000742.1:0-1550 GCA_052038585.1 Kineosporiaceae bacterium | reverse complement strand
GTGCGCCTTCGAGGGGCAGCGCAAGCTGTCCCCGGACGAGGTCGCCCGCTACCTCTTCCGCAAGGTGGTGTCGTGGGGGCGGTCGAGCAACGTCTTCCTGCGCAACGGCGCCCGCCTCTACCTCGACGTCGGCTCGCACCCCGAGTACGCGACGCCGGAGTGCGACGACGTCCGCCAGCTCGTCGTCCACGACCGCGCGGGCGAGCGCATCCTCGAGGGCCTGCTCGTCGACGCCGAGCGGCGCCTGCACGAGGAGGGCATCGCCGGAGAGGTGTTCCTCTTCAAGAACAACACCGACTCCGCCGGCAACTCCTACGGCTGCCACGAGAACTACCTCGTGAGCCGGCACGGCGAGTTCGGCCGGCTGTCCGACGTCCTCATCCCGTTCCTCGTGACCCGCCAGCTCATCTGCGGCGCGGGCAAGGTGCTCCAGACCCCGCGCGGCGCCGTCTTCTGCCTGAGCCAGCGCGCCGACCACATCTGGGAGGGCGTCTCGAGCGCGACGACGCGCGCGCGGCCGATCATCAACACCCGCGACGAGCCGCACGCCGACGCCGAGCGGTACCGCCGGCTGCACGTCATCGTCGGGGACTCGAACATGTCCGAGACGACGACGCTGCTCAAGTTCGGCACGACCGACCTCGTGCTGCGGATGGTCGAGGCCGGCATCGTCCTGCGCGACCACAGCCTGGAGAACCCGATCCGGGCGATCCGGGAGATCAGCCACGACCTCACCGGCCGGCGCAAGGTCCGGCTGGCCAACGGTCGCGAGGCGTCCGCCCTGGAGATCCAGGAGGAGTACCTCGCCCGCGCGAAGGACTTCGTCGACAGCCGCGGCCTGCACACCGACACGGTCAAGCGGGTCCTCGACCTGTGGGAGCGGGCGCTGCGGGCCGTCTCGACCGGCGACCTCGGGCTCGTCGACCGCGAGGTCGACTGGGTCATCAAGCACCGGCTCGTCGAGCGGTACCGCGCCAAGCACGACCTGTCGCTGTCCTCGCCCCGGATCGCCCGTCTCGACCTGGCCTACCACGACATCCACCGCACGCGCGGCCTGCACTACCTCATGATGAAGCGCGGCCTCGTCGAGCGGGTCAGCGCGGACATCGAGGTCTTCGAGGCGACCGCCGTGCCGCCGCAGACCACCCGGGCCAAGCTCCGCGGCGACTTCGTCCGCAAGGCCCAGGAGCGCCGGCGCGACTTCACCGTCGACTGGGTGCACCTCAAGCTCAACGACCAGGCGCAGCGCACGGTCCTGTGCAAGGACCCGTTCCGCTCGGTCGACGAGCGCGTGGAGCGGCTCATCCAGAGCATGTGAGGTCGGCCGCGGCCTCGGGCCCGGTCGGCCGGACCGGTCCGGGTTATGGTGGCCGCC
The DNA here is from genome assembly GCA_052038585.1 of Kineosporiaceae bacterium. Taxonomy (GTDB): domain Bacteria; phylum Actinomycetota; class Actinomycetes; order Actinomycetales; family Kineosporiaceae; genus JBQGCR01. The sequence goes on along the minus strand of JBQGCR010000742.1, from coordinate 175 downwards.
GGTCCCGTCCCCGATCCGCGAAGGTCCGTCCCCCGTGCCTGTCCCCCCTGCCGCCCGCCCCCGGCCCGGCGCCCGGCGCTCCCGGGCGCTGCGCCGCGTGGCCGCCGCCGCGCTCGCGTGCACGGCCGCCGGGGGGGGGGGCCGCCGGCGGGGCGCCCCGCCCCCCCCCCCCGCG
>JBQGCR010000741.1:0-2597 GCA_052038585.1 Kineosporiaceae bacterium | reverse complement strand
CCCCCCGCCTCACGTCGGGGTCGACCGATGCGCCGTCGAAGCCGGGGGCTCCGGCGGGCCCGCAGGCGCCACTGCCGCCGCCGGCGCCGCCCGGGCCCCCCGGGCCGGCCGCGTTGCCGGTCACCGTGGCCGCGTCCCCGGCCGCGCGGGCCCCGGGGAGCAGGGCGACGCCGCCCGTGCCGCCGAACCCGCCGCGACCGCCGTCGCCCGGGCCGTCCCCGCAGTCCGGCCGGCTCGCCGAGCGCCCGTTGGCGCCGTCCCCGCCGCGGCCTCCCGTGTTGGCGGTGACCGAGCTCTGCTCGAGGGACAGCGATCCCGTCCCGGTCACGTCGATTCCGCCGGTGCCACCCATCCCCCCAGGTCCTCCGTCGGGTCCGAACGGCGCGAACGGGAGCTGACCTCGGCCACCGTCACCCCCGGTGTTGCCGGTCACCACGACCGCCGAGAGCGTGAGCGCCCCCTCGGCCAGGATCCCTCCCGGTCCACCCGGGGCGCCTGCGGCCTGGGTCCCGTCGGGACCGCGCCCCCCGGTGACCGTCAGCCCCGCCAGGGTGACGTCGGTGCCGGGACCGGTCGTGAGCGTGGTGCCCGCGCCGCCGCCGTCGAGGACCCGCGAGGCGGGATCGCCGACGGAGCCGACCACGGCCACCGGGCCCGCGCCGTCGACCGCCTCGACGACGAACCGGCCCGGATAGGTCCCCGCCGGGAGCGCGACGGTGTCCTCCCCGGTGGAGCCTGCGGCGCACCCCCCTCGTGCCTCGTTGTGCTGGGCCGCCGCGAGGGCGTCGGCCAGGGTGCAGTCGCCGCCGACCTCGATGGTGATGCCCACGGCGGCGTGCGCGACGACGGGCACCGACGTCGTGGCGAGCGCGAGCGCCGGGACCGCCACCCACAGCGCCCCGCGGCGCAGCCGAGGCGACCGGGGGAACGCGGGGACGACGTGCATGGGGACTCCCTCACCTGGTGCTCCGGTGCGGGCGCGACGCGCCGAGACCCCACTCCTCTGGGCTCTCGACGCTAGGGCCCGGCGACCGGCCCCGGCAAGACAAATCTGGGGGTCAGCCCAGTCCGGCGAGCCGCCGCACGACGGCGAGCCCGTCGTCGGTGCCGCGCCAGTGCCGCTCCAGGGCATCGGGACCGGCGCGACGCACGACCGAGCGGAGCACGAGGGCCACCGCGACGACGTCGTCGGCATACCCGAGCACCGGGACGACGTCGGGGACGAGGTCGATCGGCGAGGCGAGATAGCCCAGCAGCAGCCACAGCCGCAGCCGGACCCCGCGCGGCAGGTCCCGGTCGACGGCGAGCCGGCGGACCAGGCCGAGCACGTCGGGCAACAGCCGGAGCGCCTCCCTGACCTGGAGCTCACCGGGCCGGGTGCGCCACAGGGTCACCACCAGGGCCGCCCAGACGACGAGCAGGCTCACCGCCAGCCCGAGCAGCACCTTCCAGGTCACGAGGCCATCCTGTCGCGCGGCGTGTCTGCGCGGTCGCGCGCCCGCGCCGGGATACACAAGGATCGGCCCTGCGGTGTATGAGTCCGCAGGGCCTCAGTCTTGCCCCCGCCGCGGGCGTCTCACGCCGGAGCGGAGTCGGCGTACGCCGTGATCTCGGCGTGCAGCGAGGCCTTGACGTCCTCGGGGGCGAAGGAGAAGTCGACCGCCGCGCGGGCGAGGTCGGCGACGCCGTCGCGGTCGAGGCCGAGCAGGTCGGCGGCCACGGCGTACTCGTCGTTGAGCGTGGTGCCGAACATCGGCGGGTCGTCGGAGTTGATCGTCACCGGCACGCCGGCCTCGACGAAGGTGCGCAGCGGGTGCTCCTCGATCGTCGCGACCGCGCGCGTGGCGAGGTTGGACGTCGGGCACACCTCGAGGGGGATCCGGTGCTCGGCCAGGTGGGCGAGCAGCGCGGGGTCCTGTGCGGCGGAGACGCCGTGCCCGATCCGCTCGGCGCCCAGCAGGAGCAGCGCGTCCCAGATCGTCTGCGGTCCCGTCGTCTCCCCCGCGTGCGGGAGGCTGCGCAGGCCGGCCGCCCGAGCGGTGGTGAAGTGCGGCTCGAACTGCGGCCGCGGCACCCCGATCTCGGGGCCGCCGAGACCGAGGCCGATCAGGGCGTCGGTGCGGTGGTCGAGGACATAGGTCAGCGTCGCGTCGGCGGCGGGCAGGCCGCTCTCGCCCGGGATGTCGTAGATCCAGCGCAGCACCAGCCCGAAGTCGCGCTCGGCGGCGACGCGGGCGTCCTCGATCGCCTCGGTGTAGGCCTCGATCGCGATGCCGGCCGCCACCGAGGTGTACGGCGTGCAGGTGAGCTCGGCGTAGCGGACCTGCTGCCCCGTGGCGAGCTCGCGGGCGACCTCGTAGGTCAGCATCCGCACGTCCTCGGGCGTCTTGATGAGGTCGACGACGGCGAGGTAGACCTCGACGAAGTGGGCGAAGTCGCGGAACGCGAAGAAGTCGCGCAGCGCCTGCGGGTCGGTGGGGACGGTGCCGGGGTGGCGCTCGGCGAGCCGGCTGACGATCTCGGCCGAGGGCGGGCCCCCCGGGGGGCCGGGGGGGGGGGGCGGGGGGGGCGCCCCGCGGGAGGGCGCCCCGCGGACG
>JBQGCR010000740.1:0-1844 GCA_052038585.1 Kineosporiaceae bacterium | reverse complement strand
CCGGGACCGGGGCCGTGGCCTTCGGCTCCGACTTCGCGGCGCACTGGACCCGGGTCGACGGCTGGGGCCACGTCCTCGGCGACCGCGGCTCTGCGGCGTGGGTCGGGATGGAGGGCCTGCGCGCCGCGCTGCGGGCGCGGGACGGCGTGGGCGGCGGCTCGTCCGGGCTGCTCGCCCCCCCGGAGGACCTCCGCGGGCCCAGCGAGGGCTGGCCCCGCCGGGTGATGACCGCCGCCGACGCGCCGGAGGCCCTGGCGTCGGTGGCCCCGCTCGTGACGGCGGCCGCCGCGACGGGCGACGTCGTCGCCGCCGGGGTCTGTGTCGCCGCCGGGCACGCACTCGGGGAGTCGCTGCTCGCGGCCGCCACCGGGCTCGAGCATCCGCGGCTCGTCGCGACGGGCGGGCTGCTGTCGGCGCCCGCGGTGCGGCGCGAGGTCGAGGCCGTCGTGGCGGCGGCCGGTGGGCGGGTGGAGCGGTCGGCCGGGGGCGCTCTCGACGGCGCGCTCGTCCTCGCCGCGAGGCTCGACGCGGACGGCGGGCTGCCGCGGCATCCGCAGTACGTGCACCTCACCGGCGCCTGACAGACTCTCGCGCCATGGAGATCCCGCAGCACTGGGTCCGGGTCGAGGGCTTCAGCCCCCACCTCGGGCGGTCCGGCGCGCCGCTGACGGTGTGGGGCTGGTCGACCGAGTCCGACGCGGACGCCGAGCGGGTGGGCCGTGAGCGGCTCGCCGAGCTCCTCGAGCGGGTCGCGCGCGAGGGTCGCCTGCCCGAGACGCGCGGCTACTACCCGCGCACACCGCTGCGCGAGCCGGTCCTCGAGGAGGTCCGCGCCGACGACGGCCGGCTCATCGGGGTCGTCACCCGCAACCGGATGGGCTGCGAGGTCCTCTGCACCGACCTGCTCCTCATCGCCGACGTCGACTGCCCCGAGCTCGCCGACGAGCGCCCGGCCGCCCGGCGTCGTGCGACGCAGTCGACCCCGGGGGACCGGGGCCGCGGGGTCGGCGGCTTCCTGCGCCGGCTCGTGCTCGGCCGCCCGGACCCCACCCCGATGGAGCCCTCCGGCGAGGACGCGGCCGGGCTCGACGGCCCCGAGCCGGTCGCCGGGCCGGCGGGCGGGTCGTCCTCCGGGGCGTCGGGGTACGAGGCCTACCCCGACGCGCCCGGCGAGGAGGGCCGCGTCGTCACCGCCACCGGCCCGGGCGGCCCGTCGGTGGCCGACTGCCTGGCCGCCGAGAACGCCTGGGAGTTCGGGCGCCGCCACCCCGAGCTCGGGGTACGGGTGTACAGGACGGCGGCCGGGCTGCGCGTCGTCGTCACCGGCGCCGGGCTGGCGCCGCAGTCGCCGCAGGCCCGGGCGCTGCTCACCGAGCTCGAGTCGGACCCCCTCTACGTCGAGCTCTGCGCGACGCACGCCAGCTACCGGGCGCGCCTGACCCCCAAGCCGTTCCGCATCGGGCAGGCCGCGCTCACCGTGCCCTGGCCGTGCCGCGACGACGCCGAGGAGCGCCGGTACCTGCGCTGGGTCGACACCTACGAGGCCGCGGTCGGCGACTACGCGGTCTGCCGGCTCGTCAGCGCGTCGGGGCCGGTGCCGGGGCCGGACGAGCAGCGGCTCGTCGAGCTGCACGACGAGCGCACCGGGGTCGCGGAGCGCCTGCCCCTCGCCTGACCGCCGCCCGCGCGTCGAGGTGAAACTCGACCCTCTCGCGGTCGGCTTTCACCTCGACCGGGGTCAGGCGCGGCGGGCCGGGACGAGCCGACCCACGGGTGTCCCCGCGGCGGGCGCGGGCGGGGGCACGCCGACGAGCGGGGCGAGCAGCCCGAGGTAGTGGTCGACC
>JBQGCR010000739.1:0-10779 GCA_052038585.1 Kineosporiaceae bacterium | reverse complement strand
CGCGGCGCCGGCGGTCCCGGCGACTTCCTGTGGACCTTCGACCCGGCCTTCGTCCAGGACGACGACGGCAGCCAGCACCTGTTCTACGGGTCGTACTACGGCGGCATCTTCGTCACCGAGCTCGACGCGAGCGGCACCCGGGCCGTCGGCGAGCCGGTGCAGGTCGCGATCGACAACAAGTTCGAGGGCGCGTACGTCGTGCGGCGCAACGGGTTCTGGTACCTGTTCGCCTCGACGGCCAACTGCTGCGCCGGGCCGACGACCGGCTACAGCGTCCAGGTGGGCCGCTCGCGCGAGGTCACGGGACCGTACGTCGACCGAGACGGGGTGCCGCTGCTCGCCTCCCGCGCCGGCGGGACGCCGTCGATCGTCCAGAACGGCAACCGCTGGATCGGCGCGGGGCACAACGCGATCGTCACGGACCTGTCCGGCCAGGACTGGGCGCTCTACCACGCGATCGACCGCTTCGACCCCTACCTCGACGGCACCGACGGGATCAACGAGCGGCCGATGCTGCTCGACCGGCTCGACTGGGTCGACGGGTGGCCGCTGCTGCGCGCCGGTCGCGGGCCGAGCGAGGGGCCGGTGCGGGCCCCCGTGACGACGCCCGGCGCACCGCCGGTGCGGCCCGCGCTCGACGGCGCGTCGGCGTGGGCGTGGCCCGTCGGGCGGCCCAACGACCGGCTCGACACCGTCCGCAGCGACGAGTTCTCCGGCCGCCTCACCGCGCCGTGGCAGCGCGTGCGCGACCCGCAGGTGAGCCTGCGCGACGGCGGCCTCATCTGGCCGGTCGAGGCGACGGACCTCGTCGGCACGGAGAACGACGCCTCGCTGCTCGTCCAGGCAGCGCCGTCCGGCGGCTGGGTCGCCGAGACCCGGCTGCGGCTCGACCTCGGCACCGACGAGGTGCGCAACTTCGAGCAGGCGGGCCTCGTCGTCCTCGCGAACGACGACCGCTTCGTGCGGCTGTCCGAGGTCGCGATCTGGAACACCCGGCAGACCGAGTTCGGGCACGAGCGCCCGTACGCGGGCCGGCTGTCCTACGGCGGGACCATCGTCGGCCCGCCGGGAGGCACGACGACCTGGCTGCGCGTCCAGGCGCGGCCCGACCTCGCGCACAAGGAGGTCGACCTCGTCGCGTTCACCAGCCGCGACGGACGGAGCTGGGTCCGGGGCGGCACGTGGACGCTGCCCGCCGGCACCCCGCTGCGGGTCGGCCTCGCCGCGCACGGCGACACCGACCCGGCGGCGCAGACCTCGACCGCCCGCTTCGACTACTTCCGACTGTGGACCACCCCGTGAAGGAGAGCACCATGCCGTCCCACACCCCCCGCCCCACCTCCGGCCCGGCGCTCACCCGCCGCTCGATGCTCGGCTTCGGCGCCGCGGCCGGGCTGCTCGCCGCCTGCGGCGGCGGCAAGACCGCCGGCGAGGCAGCCGGCGGCGGAGCCCCCTCGGCCGCAGGCACGTTCAGCGGCACCTACGACGGCCCGCCGGTCACCCTGTCCTTCTGGAACGGGTTCACCGGCGGTGACGGCCCGTTCATGCAGGAGCTCGTCAAGCGGTTCCAGACCGAGAACGAGAACATCACCATCGCCAACAACACCGTCGAGTGGGGCCAGTACTACCAGCGGATGCCCGCCGCGGTGACCGCCGGCAAGGGCCCCGACGTCGGCGTCATGCACCTCGACCAGCTCGCGACGAACGCCGTCCGGCGGATCATCGTGCCGCTCGACGACGTCGCCACGGCCCTCGGGCTCAAGCAGGACGACTTCAGCGAGCAGGTGTGGCAGGCGGGCATCTACAAGGACCAGCGCTACGGCATCCCGCTCGACGTGCACTCCCTGGCGATGTACTGGAACACCGAGGCCGCGCAGGCCGCGGGCGTCACGCAGGCCCCCACCGACGAGCAGTCGTTCGGCGCGGCGCTGCAGGGGCTCCAGCAGGCGAACCCGCAGCCGTTCTGGATGCCCACCCGCTGGCCCGCCCACCTGATCTTCCTCTCGCTGCTCTGGCAGAACGGCGGCGAGCCCTACGCCGAGGACGGCTCGCAGGCGACGTTCGACTCCGACGAGGGCGTCCAGGCGCTCACCTGGATGACGGACGCGGTGAAGAACGGCTGGAGCCCGAGCAACGTCGCGATCGACTCCCAGTACGTCGGCTTCAAGAACGGCGAGGTCGCCGTGACGTGGGACGGGATCTGGCAGATCAACGACCTCAAGGGCGCCGGCGTGCCGTTCGGGATCGCGCCGCTGCCGCAGATCGGCGAGCAGCAGGCGTTCTGGGCCAACAGCCACAACTTCTACGTCTCGACCCAGGCGACGTCGGACGACAACAAGTACCAGGCGGCGCGGGTCTTCATCGACTGGATCAGCCGGCAGTCCGGCGAGTGGGCCGGGGCCGGGATGATCCCCGCGCGCACCTCGGTGCGCGAGAGCGAGGCGGTGACCGGGTCGGTCCAGGCGCCGATCGCCGAGCAGATCGACAACATGCGGTTCCTGCCCCCGGTGCCGGGCCTCGGCGACGTCCAGACCCAGACGCTGGAGATCGCCGTCGCCAACGCCGTCCTCGGCAAGCAGTCGCCCGACGAGGCGCTGACCGAGGCGGCGGACAAGGCCACCTCCCTCATGGAGGAGAACCTCAAGAAGTTCGGGGCCTGACATGACCGCTCGCACGGTCACCGCGCCACCCTCGGGCCGGCTCCAGGCCGGGCTCGAGGGGCGGCCGGCACGCGGCGGCGTCCAGGGGAACCCGTGGACGCCGTGGGCGTTCCTCGCGCCGTACCTCGTCATCTTCGGCGTCTTCGTCGTCGCGCCGATCGTCTACGGCTTCTGGATCAGCCTGCACGCCTACGACTACACGCTCCCGGGCAAGCCGTGGGTCGGGCTCGACAACTACGCCAAGCTCTTCAGCGCGGACTCGGTGACCCGGGACGTCTTCTGGACGTCGATGAAGGCGACCGGCATCTTCACGCTCTTCTCGGTGCCGCTGCTGCTCGTCGTCCCGCTCGGCGTCGCCCTGCTCATGAACCAGAAGTTCCCGGGGCGCAACCTGTTCCGCGCGGTCTACTTCGCGCCGTACGTGCTCGGCGTCGCCGTCATCGGCGTCCTCTGGCGGTTCCTCCTCGACCGGAACATCGGTGTCGTCAACCACTACCTCGGGGCGATCGGTCTGCCGGACGACATCCCGTGGCTCACCTCGGTGCCGCAGGCGTGGGTCGCGCTCGTCGGCGTGACGGTGTGGTGGACCCTCGGCTTCAACGCGGTCATCTACCTCGCCGGGCTGCAGGACATCCCCGGCGAGCTCTACGAGGCGGCCCGGGTGGACGGGGCGAACGCGTGGCAGCAGTTCGTCCACGTCACCCTGCCGGGACTGCGGCCGGTCCTGTCCTTCGTGACGATGGTGACGATCATCGCGTCGGCCAACATGTTCGGGCAGTCCTACCTCATGACGCAGGGCCAGCCCGGCACCGAGACCCGGACGGCGATCTACCAGATCGCCGAGACGGGCCTGCGCAACTTCCAGATGGGTGACGCCGCGGCGATGTCCTACGTGCTCACCGTGTTCCTCATGGCCGCGAGCGTCGTCGTGTTCTGGCTCTTCCGGACCCGGGGTGAGCAGTGATGGCGACCACCGTGACGACGCCGCAGGCCGGCGTCGAGGAGCCGGGCAAGGCCCGCGGACCGGGGCAGCGCTCGACCGGGCGCGTCGTCCTGCGCTACGTCGTCCTCGGGCTGCTGGCGCTGGTGTTCATCAGCCCGCTGCTGTTCATGCTCGTCACCTCGTTCAAGACGCGGACCGAGGCGACGGCCGTGCCGCCGACGTGGTGGCCGTCCGCCCCGACGGTCGGGGCGTACCGCGAGGTGCTGAACGCCGAGGGCACGCCGGTGCTGCGGTGGTTCGCCAACTCGATGGTCGCCGCGGTCTGCAACGCCGCGCTCGTCGTCGCGACGGCGGCCCTCGCCGCCTACCCGTTGGCGCGCATGCAGTTCCGCGGCAAGAACATCGTGTTCGGGCTCATCATCGCGACGCTCTTCGTGCCGCCGGTCATCCTGACCATCCCGAACTACCTCATCGTCGGCCAGCTGCGCTGGCTCGACACCCTGCTCGCCGTCATCGTCCCGACCGCCGCCTCGGCGTTCGGCGTCTTCTTCCTGCGGCAGTTCTTCCTCTCCCTGCCCAAGGAGCTCGAGGAGGCGGCGCTGCTCGACGGGGCCAACCGGTTCCAGACGTTCTTCCGGGTGATCCTCCCGCTGTCGAAGCCGGCTCTCGTGACGCTGGCGCTGCTCGCGTTCCTCACCAACTGGAACGACTTCCTCTGGCCGGTGTACGTCCTCTTCAGCCCCGAGTCGCAGACCCTGCCCGCGGGCCTGTCGACGCTCCAGTCGGCCAACAGCGTGCGCTACGACATCCTCATGGCCGGCGCGGTGATCGCGAGCCTGCCGGTGCTCGTGCTCTTCGTCGTCGCGCAGCGCTTCATCATCGAGGGCGTCTCCCGCAGCGGCATCAAGGGCTGACGCCAGGCTCGTGGAGCCCCGCCGGACGGCCGTTGGGCCGACCGGTGGGGCTCGCGGCCATGGAGGTGACGGCGTCCGCCGCGCGTCAAGGCGGAGTCGCGCCGCGGCGATCACCGTGCCATGACCATCGCCGCCCCGCGACGCTCCGTCGTCGCCGCCACCCTCGCCTCCGCGGTCGCCTTCGGGTTCGCCGGTGCCGCCGTCGCGGCGGCCGTCACGCCGAAGACGCCGGACACGATCACCGCCTGCGTCAAGCCTGGCTCGGATTACTTCCGCTGGCTGCCGGACGGCAACGCCAAGTGCCGCAAGGGCGAGGACAAGATCGCCTGGAGCACCAAGGGCGTCGCCGGGCCCCGCGGCGCGGCCGGGGCGACGGGTGCCGCCGGCGCCCCCGGGGCGGCAGGGGCCGCCGGGGCCGACGGCGCCAGCGCCTACCAGGTCGCCGTGGCCGAAGGGTTCGAGGGCACGCGGACCGAGTGGCTCGCGAGCCTCGTCGGGCCGCAGGGCGAGACCGGTCCGCAGGGCGAGCAGGGCCCGCAGGGGGAGACCGGCCCGCAGGGGGAGACCGGCCCGCAGGGCGAGACCGGGCCGCAGGGGGAGCAGGGCCCGCAGGGCGAGCGAGGTGTCGCGGGCGCCCCGGGCGCCCCGGGCGCCCCGGGTGCTGCGGGGACCCCGGGGACCCCCGGTGCGCCGGGGGCCGCCGGCGTGACGCCCACCGTGACGAGCGAGCCGGCCGGCGCGAACTGCGCCTACGGCGGCGCCAGGATCGAGGACGGTCACGGCCACGTCACGTACATCTGCAACAACGTCTACTGGTCCTGAGTCGCGTGCGCAGGAGAGGTCTTCCCATGAGCGTCCCCCTCGGCCGCGCCGCCGCGACCGGCGCCGTCGCCCTCTGCGTCGTCGCCCTCGCGACCGGCGGTGCCACCGGTGCCGCCGCGGCGAGCGGCCCACCGAAGAACCCGACGACGATCACCGCATGCGTGCGCCCCGGCAGCGACCACTTCCGCTGGCTGCCGGTGAGCAGCACCCGCTGCCGGCCGGGCGAGGACAAGCTCGAGTGGCGCGGTGCGCCCGCCGGCCCGACCGGCCCGACCGGCGCGGCCGGGGCCCAGGGTGCCCGGGGCGCCGACGGCCGCGACGGCCACGACGGCCGCAGCGCGTTCGAGGTCGCCGTCGCGGGCGGCTTCGACGCCCCGGTGGGCTCCTGGCTGGCGTCCCTCGTGGGCGAGCAGGGGCCGGTCGGCGAGGCCGGCGACCCCGGTGCCCAGGGCGACCCGGGCGAGACCGGCGCCGAGGGCGAGCAGGGACCCGTCGGCGAGCGAGGACCCGTCGGCGAGCAGGGGCCGGTCGGCGAGCCCGGCGCGCCGGGGACCCCCGGCCCGGCCGGTCTGCCCGGTGCTCCCGGCACGCCCGGCGCCCCCGGCACCCCCGGCGCGGACGGGGCGGTCGTCACCGTGCTCCAGGAGTGGGACGGCCCGAGCGGCCTGTCGCACTGCCCGGGGGTGCCCGACTACGGGGGCGGCTGGACCTACGACCGCCTCGTCGGCACGTCCGTCACCAACGCCGCCTGGGTCTGCGAGACGTACGGCATCCCCTGACGGGACTGCCCGGGCCGGGGCGTCGGGCTGTGCCGGGGGACACTCAGGGCCGCATCTGGAGCACCTGCAGCGCCAGCTGGAGGCTGAGCCGCAGGTGCGCGTCGCGGGTGAAGGGGCCGAGCACCCGCTCGAGCTTGGCGATCCGGTACCGCAGGGTGTTGTAGTGGAAGTGCAGCGTCCGCGCGGTCTCGGCGACGTTGAGGTTGGTCTCGAGCAGCACCTCGAGGGTGCGCCTAAGGTCCGCCGCCTCCTCGGTGTCCTCGGCGAGCTCGCGCAGGTGCTCGGTCGCGAAGGTGCGCAGCTCGGCGTGGTCCTCGACGAGGGAGAGCAGCCGGAACACCCCGAGGTGGTCGAAGTGCGCGAAGGCGCCGCGACCCTGCATGCGGCGGCCGACGCGCACCGCGGTGCGGGCCTGCTCGTAGGCCGCGGGGATCCCCGCGGGCCCGGTCGCGACCCGGCTGACCCCGGTGCTGAAGGACCGGCGGCCGCCGCCGCCGTCGCCCGAGACCTCCTTGACGAGCTCGCGGACGAGCCGGTCCGTCGTCCCCCGGCCCGGCACGCCGAGCAGGCAGACGACCTCGCGGTTGAAGCCGGCCACCGGCGCGTGGGCGTCCCGCGGCCGGACGACGGTCTGCCACGCGGCGGAGAAGCGCTCGAGCTGGTCGAGCGCCATCGGGTCCGGGTGGGGGTCGAGCTCGGCGACGACGACGACCGCCGGCCGGTCGATGTCCCAGCCGAGGGACGCCGAGTGGGTCACCGCGAGGTCGGGCGCCACCTCGCCGCTGATGAGGTCGCGCAGGAAGTCCCCGCGGTACTTGTTCTCCACGGCGCGGACGGCGAGCTGCTTGGTCACGGCGAGGGCCGCCACGGTCGCCGCGCGCTCGAGGGTCGCGACGTCCCGGGCGGTGAGCTGCCCGGTCCGGGAGAACGCGACGATGCGTCCGTGGTCCACCCGGCCGGCGACGACGGGGACGACGATCCGGTTGCCGGCGAGTTGCTCGACGCCCCCGAGCCCCGGCATCGCCGCCTCGGTGCGCAGCCGCCCGGACGGGTCGAACGCCCGGGACGAGTAGGCGGCCGACAGCGCGGCGACGTCGCCCCCGTCGGCGAGCACCCGCCCGTCCTGGGTCGTGATGACGACCTCCGCGCCGAGCAGCTCGACGAGCTCGGCGGCCACCTCCGGCAGCCCGCCGCCGTCGAGGACGATCTGGACGAGCCGCCGGTGCACCTCCTCGGCCCGGGCGAGGTCGCTGACCTTCCGGTTGAGCAGGTCGGTGAGCACCTGCTCGAGCACGTCGTCCCACGCGACGTCCTCCGCGAGCCCGATGACGGGGAAGCCGCGCCGGTCGGCCTCGGCGAGCATGTCGGCGGGCAGCGCGTCGAGGTAGCGGCCGAGCTTGACGCACAGCGCCGCGAGGTCCCGCTCGTCGAGCGCCGCGACGAGGCCGGCGAGGCCCTCTCGGCTGTCGCGCAACGGGTAGCCGGTCGTCAGCAGGAGCTCGTGCGGCTTGACCCAGGGGAGGATGTCCGGCACCTCCATGACGTTGAGCCGCTCGACGGTCCGGCCGAGCCCGGAGGCCCCCGCGAGGACCGTCGACCGGCGCAGCGCCTGGGTGCCGAGCACCTCCGCGACGCTCAGGCCGCCCTCGAGGCGGCGCGCGTGAGCCGGTTCCGGCCGCGGGTCGGGACCGCCCGCGGATGGCACTTCTCTCCCGCGGTCGGCGCCGTCCTTGGCAGGTCTGGCCATCCGCAGACGGTACCTGCCGCCGTAGCGTCGGCGCAGTCGCCCGGACGAACCGGGCGCTCACGAGCATCGGCGCCGACGGAGGTGGCATGGCAGCGGCGGGGACGGCGGTCCGGGCGCTCCTGCTCGGCCCCCCGCGCGCGCTGCGCGTCCTCGTGCCGACGCCGCACGCCGCGTACCTCGCGGACGACGACGGCGCCGTCGTGCTCGCCCTGCTCGACACCGACGCCGTCCGGGTCCCGCTCGGGGTGGTGCTGCCCGGGCCGGTCGCCGTGGCGGGGCTGCGCCGGGACGACGTCGTCGTCGCCGGTGACGGTCGCGTCGTCGTCGCCGGCGCCGCGCACCCGGTCGTGCGGTGGGCGGACACCGCCGTGCCGCGCGTCCGTCGCGCCGCGGTGCCCGGGGCGCACGACCTGCTCGACCGGCTCGTGGCCCGGGTCGGCGCGGGGCCGGGGCTGACCCCGGAGACGGACGACGTCCTCGCCGGCGCCCTCGCCGGGCTGCACGCCGTCGGTGCCACGGACGCCGTCGCCCGCTCCGCCGCGGGCGTCGAGGCGGCCTGCCCGCGCACGACGGCGGTGTCGGCGGCGCTGCTGCGCTGCGCCGTCGCCGGGCACGCCGTCCCCCAGGTGCAGGCCCTCGTCCGGGCCCTCGCCACGGGCCGGGCGGTGCGCCGTCGGGCGGCGCTGGAGGCCCTCGGCCGGGTGGGGCACACGTCCGGACCCGCTCTCGCGCGGGGCGTGCGCGTCGTCTGGGCGCGCAGCAGGAGCACGACCGGGCTGGAGGTGGCATGACGGTCGACCACGTCGAGGTCCGTGGCGGGGCCTACCACGACTCGGTGTCGCTCATGCAGGTGAGCCGGGCGGTCGCCGCCGTCCCGGGCGTCCTCGCCGCGCAGGTCGCGATGGGGACCGACCTCAACGTCGACGTGCTGCGCGGGCTCGGGTTCGCCGTCCCGGACGGCGCCGGCCCGGCGGACCTGCTCGTCGCGCTGCGGGCGGACGACGACGCCGCCGTCGCCGCGGCGCTCGCGGCCGTCGAGGCCGGCCTCGTCGCCCCGACCGCCACCTCGACCGGGGCCACGGACGTCCCGCCGCAGACGACGGGCTCGGCGGTCCGCGCGTCCGGCGCCGGGCTGGTGCTCGTCTCCGTGCCCGGCCGGCACGCCTTCACCGAGGCGATGGACGCCCTGGCGGCCGGCGCGCACGTCATGGTCTTCAGCGACAACGTGCCCGTCGCGCAGGAGGTCCGGCTCAAGGAGGAGGCGGCCCGGCGCGGGCTGCTCGTCATGGGCCCGGACTGCGGCACGGCGGTCGTCTCGGGCGTCGGGCTCGGCTTCGCCAACGTCGTCGCCCCCGGCCCGGTCGGGATCGTCGCCGCGTCGGGGACGGGCGCACAGCAGGTCATGTGCCTGCTCGACGCCGCCGGCGTCGGCGTCCGGCACTGCCTCGGCGTCGGCGGGCGGGACGTCTCCGAGGCCGTCGGCGGGGTCTCGACGCTCGCCGCGCTCGCCCTCCTCGACGCCGACCCCGCGGTCGAGCAGGTCGTCGTCGTCGGCAAACCGCCTGCGCCGCAGGTGGCGTCGGCGGTCGAGGCGGCGGCGGCCCGGATGGCCACGCCCGTGCACCTCGCCCTCCTCGGGCCCGGGCGGCCGGACCTCACGGCCGCGTCCGCCGCCGTCGCCCAGGCCGTCGGGGCGTCGTGGCAGGAGCCGCGGTGGTGGCCCGCCCCGCAGGAGCGCACCGGCGCGTACGGCGTGCTGCGAGGCGCGTTCTGCGGCGGCACCCTGCGCGACGAGGCCGCCGTCGTCCTCGGCGACGCCCTCGGCCCGCTCGGGCGCGGGCTCGACGACGACGGTCACCTGCTCGTCGACTTCGGCGACGACGACCTCACCCGCGGCCGGGCGCACCCGATGATCGACGGCTCGCTGCGCGCGGACTGGCTCGTGCGCCGCGCCGTCGACCCCGCGGGCGTCGTGCTCCTCGTCGACGTCGTCCTCGGGCACGGCGCGCACCCGGACCCGGCGGCCGAGCTCGTCCCGGCGCTGCGGGCGGCGCACGACGCCGCGGCGCGGGCGGGCACCGGCCTCGCCGTCGTCGTCTCCCTGTGCGGCACCGCGGGCGACCCGCAGGGGCTGGAGCGGCAGGCGCAGGCGCTCGTCGCGGCCGGGGCGAGCGTGCACCGGTCGAACGCCCACGCCGCGCGCAAGGCCGCGGAACTCCTGGAGGCGTGATGGACCTGCTGGCCGGTGAGCCGCACGTCGTGACGGCGGGTGCCTCGCTCTTCGCCGACACCCTTGCGGCGCAGGCGGTGCCGGTGACGCCGGTGCCGTGGCAGCCGCCGCTCGGGGACGGCGACCCCGCGCTCGCCGGCGCGCTCGCGACCGTCCTGGCCGACCCGCGACGCGAGGAGGCCAACGCGACCGCCGCGGCCCGGATGCTCGCCGCCGGCGCGCGGCTCGTCGACGTGCGGCCCGCCCGTGAGGCCCTCGACCTCGAGCCGGGCACGTTCCTCCACGCCGGCCCGCCGCTGACGTGGGACCGCGCGTCCGGGCCGATGCGCGGCGCGCTCATGGGCGCGATGGTCCTCGAGGGCCTGGCCGCGACGCCCGAGGAGGCCGAGAAGGCCCTGGCCGCAAGCGGATCCGTGACGCTCGAGCCCTGCCACCACCGCGGCGCCGTCGGGCCGATGGCCGGGGTCGTCTCGCCGTCGATGTGGGTGGTCGAGCTCGAGGACCCCTCGACCGGCCGGCGCGCGTGGTGCTCGCTCAACGAGGGGCTGGGCAAGGTGCTGCGCTACGGCGCCTACGCCCCCGCGGTGCTGGACCGGCTCCGCTGGTTGTCGGCCGTGCTCGGTCCCCTTCGCGCGCACGCCGTCCGGACCGTCCGGGACACGACCGGGCCGGTCGACGTCACCG
>JBQGCR010000738.1:0-6007 GCA_052038585.1 Kineosporiaceae bacterium | reverse complement strand
GGCCAGAAGGGCCAGAAGGGGATCGAGTGGTGACCCCCGCACCGGACCCGGTCGACCTGCCCCGGCTCGTCGTCGCCGCCCCCGCGAGCGGGCACGGCAAGACGACGGTCGCGACCGGTCTGCTCGCCGCGCTGCGGGCCCGCGGGCTCGAGGTGAGCCCGCACAAGGTCGGGCCCGACTACATCGACCCCGGCTACCACGCGCTGGCCGCCGGCCGGCCGGGACGAAACCTCGACCCGTGGCTCGTCGGGGAGCACCGGGTCGCACCCCTGCTCCTGCACGGCGCGACGACGCCGCGGCCCGCCGACGTCGCGGTCGTCGAGGGTGTCATGGGCCTGCACGACGGCGCCGTGGGCCGTGGCGACCTCGCCTCGACCGCCCACGTCGCCCGGCTCCTCGACGCCCCGGTCGTGCTCGTCCTCGACGCCACCGCGCAGGGCCGGTCGGCGGCCGCGACGGTGCTCGGCATGGCGTCCTTCGACCCGCGGGTGCGGGTCGCCGGCGTCGTCCTCAACCGGATCGGCTCGCCCCGGCACGAGGCGCACGTCCGCGACGCGCTCGGTGAGATCGGCGTGCCCGTCCTCGGCGTCCTGCCGCGCTCGGCCCACGTCGAGACGCCGTCGCGGCACCTCGGGCTCGTCCCGGTCGCCGAACGCTCGGTGCGGGCCGTGGCGACGGTGACGGCGCTCGGGGCCCTCGTCGAGCAGCACCTCGACGTCGAGGCCCTGCTCGCCGTGGCGCGCAGCGCACCACCGCTCGTCGCGCGGCCCTGGGACCCGGTGGCCGAGGCCGGACCACCCGTGGCGCACGGGGTCCGCGTCGCGGTGGCCGCGGGTCAGGCGTTCACGTTCTCCTACGCCGAGACCGCGGAGCTGCTCGCCGCGGCCGGCGCGGAGGTCGTCGGGTTCGACCCGCTGCGCGACGCCGGGCTGCCGGCCGGGACCCGCGCCGTCGTCGTCGGGGGTGGCTTCCCCGAGGTGCACGCCGAGGCGCTGACCGCGAACCTGCCGCTGCGGCAGGAGCTGGCTGCCTTCGACGGCCCGGTCGTCGCCGAGTGCGCCGGCCTGCTGTACCTCGCCCGGACCCTCGACGGGGTGCCGATGTGCGGCCGCCTCGCGGCCGACGCGCGGATGACGCCGCGGCTCACCCTCGGCTACCGGGAGGCGGTCGTCGCGACCGACGGGCCGCTCGGCACCCGCGGCGACGTCGTCCGCGGTCACGAGTTCCACCGGACGACGACGACGCCCGCCGCCGGGACGGCACCCGCGTGGACGTGGGACGGCGCGGCGCACGGCTTCTGCGCGGACGGCGTCCACGCCTCCTACCTCCACACGCAATGGGCGGGCGTCCCCGGGGCGGCGCGCCGGCTCGTCGAGGCGGCGGCGTGAGCGGAGTGCTCGTCGGCGTCGGCGTCGGCCCCGGGG
The DNA here is from genome assembly GCA_052038585.1 of Kineosporiaceae bacterium. GTDB lineage: Bacteria > Actinomycetota > Actinomycetes > Actinomycetales > Kineosporiaceae > JBQGCR01. Next base: position 4,583 of record JBQGCR010000738.1, on the reverse strand, counting down.
ACCCCGAGCTGCTCACCGTCAAGGCCGTGCGGGTGCTGCGGGAGGCCGACGTCGTCGTCGTCCCCGTCATGTCCGCGCACGAGCCCGGGCGCGCCGAGGCGACCCTCGCCGGCCTCGTCGCGCCGGACCGCCTGCGCCGCTGCGAGTTCGCGCTCTCCGACCGCGACGGCGTCACCGCGCGCCGGGCGCGGGCGTGGGACGCGGCCGCCGGCGTCGTCTGCGCCGCCCTCGACGACGGTGCCGCGACGGTCGCCTTCGCGACGATCGGCGACCCGGCCGTGTACTCGACGTTCACCTACCTCGCCGCGTCGGTGCGCGAGCGGCGCCCGGCGACCCGGGTCGAGACCGTGCCCGGCGTCATGGCGATGCAGGCCCTGGCCACGGCGAGCGGGCTGCCGCTCGTCGAGGGCCGCGAGGTGCTCACGCTCGTGCCGCTGACCGCCGGGCTCGACACCCTCGACGCGGCCCTGCGCGGCGACGGCTCCGTCGTCGCGTACAAGGGCGGGCGGCACACCCCCGCCGTCCTCGAGCTGCTGCGGCGCCGGGGCCGTCTCGACGGGTCCGTGCTCGGGGTCGACCTCGGCCTGCCCACCGAGCGGGTCGTCCCGGCCACCGCCGTCGAGGACGACCAGCCGTACCTGTCCACCCTGCTCGTGCCCGCCCGCCGGACCGTCCGTGGAGGAAAGCTGTGAGCCGCACCGAGTCCGAGCAGCGCCGCGGCAAGGTCTGGTTCGTCGGTGCCGGACCCGGTGCCGCGGACCTGCTCACCCTGCGCGGCGCCCGGGCGATCAGCGAGGCCGACGTCGTCGTGTGGGCCGCGAGCCTCGTCCAGGCCGAGGTGCTCACCCACGCCCGCAGCGGCGCCGAGGTCGTCGACTCCTCGCAGCTGCCGATGGAAGGGGTCCTGCCGGTCTACGAGCGCGCCGCCCGCGAGGGGCTCGTCGTCGCCCGGGTGCACTCCGGGGACCCCGCGCTCTGGGGGGCCGTGCAGGAGCAGCTCGACCGGTGCCGCGCCCTCGGTCTGGACGTCGAGGTCGTGCCCGGGGTCTCCGCGTTCACCGCCGTCGCGGCGATCGCGCAGCGCGAGCTGACGATCCCGGAGGTGGCGCAGTCCGTCGTCCTCACCCGGCTCGAGGGCGGCAAGACGCCGATGCCGCCGGGGGAGACCGTCCGCGGGTTCGCCGCCCACGGCACGACGATGGCGGTGTTCCTGTCCGCGGCCCGGTCCGGCCGGCTCGCCGAGGAGCTGCTCGCCGGCGGGTACGCCGCGGACACCCCCGTCGTCGTCGCCAACCGGGCGACCTGGCCGGACGAGCTCGTCGTCCGCTGCACCGTCGCGACGCTCGAGGCGACGGTCAAGGAGCACAGGCTGTGGAAGCACACGCTGTTCCTCGTCGGACCGGCGCTCGGGGAGACCGACGCCGGCTCCGGCACCCGGTCGCACCTGTACCACCCCGGCCACTTCCACGGTTACCGGCGCGCGGACCCCGCGGCGCGGGTCGCCCTGCGGGAGAAGCGGTGAGCGGCCCGGAGCTGCGCGAGCCGGACCTGCCGCGCACGGCGAAGGTCCGGCCCGTCGCCCTGCGGACCGGGTGGACGACCGGTACGTGCTCGGCCGCCGCGGCCAAGGCGGCGGCCGCGGCCCTCGTGAGCGGCGAGGCCCAGACCGACGTCGAGATCGGGCTCCCGTCGGGTCGGCGCGTCGCCTTCCCCGTCGAGCGCTGCACGCTCGACGCCGGCCGGCGTGCCGAGGCCGTCGTCGTCAAGGACGCCGGCGACGACCCCGACGTCACCCACGGCGCGCACCTCACCGCGACCGTCACGTGGCGGGCGCAGCCGGGGCTCGACCTCGACGGCGGTGTCGGCGTCGGCGTCGTCACCCGGCCCGGGCTCGGGCTCGAGGTCGGCGGTCCGGCGATCAACGCGACGCCGCGCCGGATGATCGCGTACAGCGTCGCCGAGGTCGTCGACGTCGCCCGCCGCGGCGTCCGCGTCGTCATCTCCGTCCCGCAGGGCGAGGCGATGGCACGGAGGACGACGAACGCGCGCCTGGGCATCCTCGGCGGCATCTCGATCCTCGGCACGAGCGGGGTCGTCCGGCCGTTCTCGACGGCGTCATGGCGGGCCAGCGTCGTCCAGGCCGTCCGGGTCGCCGCGGCGCAGGGGGAGCGCCGGGTCGTCCTCGCGACGGGCTCGCGCACGGAGAAGGGTGCGATGCGGCTGCTGCCCGACGTGCCGGAGGTCTGCTTCGTCGAGGTCGGCGACTTCACCGGCGCCGCGCTGCGCACCGCCGTCGAGTGCGGCGTGGACGACGTCGTCTTCGTCGGCATGGCCGGCAAGCTCACCAAGCTCGCCTCGGGAATCCTCATGACGCACTGGACCCGGTCGAGGGTCGACACCGGCCTGCTCGCCGACGTCACGCGCGCCGCCGGAGGGGACGACGCGCTCGTGGCGGACGTGGCGCAGGCGAACACCGGCCGGCACGCCTACGAGCTGTGGGACGGCGCGGGGCTGCTCCGCGCCGCCGGCGACGAGCTCTGCGGGCGCGTCGCCGAGGTCGTCGAGCGCTTCACCGACCACGCCGTCGCCGCGCGCGTCGCGATGGTCGACTTCACGGGGCAGGCCGTCGTCGCGGCGACCGTGCCCGGGTGGGTGGGCGCGTGAGCGTCACCGTCGTCGGGCTCGACGGGCGGCCGCCCGCCCCGGCCGCGCAGCAGGCGCTCGACGCCGCGACGCTCGTCGTCGGCGGCCGCCGCCACCTCGAGGCGCTCCCGCTCCCGGCCTGCGCGCGGACCGTGGTCCTCGGCGACCTCGCCGCCGGGCTCGCGGCGCTCGGCGAGCACGTGCGGTCCGGTCGGGGTCCGGCCGTCGTCCTCGCCAGCGGCGACCCCGGCTTCTTCGGGGTCGTCCGGCGGCTGCGGGCCGAGGGGTTCGCGCCCGACGTGCACCCGGGGGCGTCGTCGGTCGCGCTGCTCTCGGCGCGGGCCGGGGTGCCGTGGGACACCGTCGAGGTCGTCAGCGCGCACGGCCGCGACCCGCGACCGGCGTTGGCCGTCGTCCGGTCCGGCCGCCCGGTCGCCGTCCTCACCGACGCCGTCACCGGCCCGGCGGAGGTCGCCGCCTGCCTGCCGGCGCAGGCGCGGGTCGTCGTCGGGGAACGGCTCGGCGCCGCCGACGAGCGGGTCAGCGACACGACCGCCCGGCACGTCGCGGGCGCCACCTGGGCGCAGCCGAACGTCGTCCTCGTCCCGGGGGACGACGACGGCGGGGCGCCCGCGTGGCGCGCCGGTGCCGTCCTGGCGGACGGGTGGGCGCTGGCCGAGGAGTCGTTCGAGCACCGCGACGGCTTGGTGACCAAGGCCGAGGTGCGGGCGTGGGCGCTCGCCCGGCTCGCGCCCGCCCCCGGGCGGCTCGTGTGGGACGTCGGCGCGGGCAGCGGATCAGTGGCCGTCGAGTGCGCGCGGCTCGGCGCCGCGGCCGTGGCCGTCGAGCGCGACCCCGCGCAGTGCGACCGGGTCCGGGCCAACGCCGCCCGGCACGGGGTCCGGGTCGACGGCGTCGACGGGGCCGCACCGCAGGCGTTGTCCGGGCTGCCGGAGCCCGACGCCGTCTTCGTCGGCGGCGGGGGAGCCGACGTGCTCGCCGCCGTCGCCGACCTGCGGCCGCCACGCGTCGTCGTCGCCCTCGCCGCGCTCGACCGGGTGGCCGGAACCGTGGACGTGCTGCGGCGCAACGGGTTCGACGTGTCCGGCGTCCAGCTCGCGGCGTCCCGGCTCGCCGACCTCCCCGGTGGCGGCCTGCGCCTGGCCGCCGCCAACCCCGTCACCGTCGTCTCAGGAGTCCTCCCGTGATCGGCCTCGTCACCGCCACCGCCGCCGGACGCCGGCACGCCGAGCGGCTGGTCGCCGCCTGGCCGCACCGGGTGCGGGTGCACGACGGCCCGGTCGCCGACGCGCTGCGCACCGCCTGGGCGCAGGACGACGCCGTCGTCGCCTTCCTCGCGACCGGGGCCGCCGTCCGGCTCCTCGCGCCGCTGCTCGCCGACAAGCGGACCGACCCACCGGTCGTCACCGTCGACGAGGCCGCCCGGTTCGCGGTCGCCCTGTGCGGTGGGCACGCCGGGGGCAATGTCCTCGCCGAGGAGGTCGCGGAGGCGCTCGGCGCGACGCCCGTCGTCACGACCGCGAGCGACGCCGCCGGGCACGCCGGCCTGGACGGCCTCGGGATGCCCGTCGAGGGCGACGTCGCCGCCGTCGGCCGCGCCCTGCTCGACGGCGACGAGGTCCTCCTCGTCGAGGAGGTCGTGGCCCCGCGCCCCGCGCTGCCGGAGAACGCGACGGCCGACGCGCAGGCGCCGTCCGCCGTCCTCGTCGTCACCGACCGCGTCGTGCATGATCACGCGCCCCCCGATCCCCGCGTGATCAAGCACCGCGCGTCGGTGATCATGCAGGGTGAGGTGCCGCCGACGGCGGTGCTGCGGCCGGGGTCGCTCGTCGTGGGGGTCGGGGCGAGCCGGGGGGTGGCGACGGAGGACGTCGTCGCCGCCGTCGGGGCCGCGCTCGCGGCGGGCGGGCTGTCGGCGG
>JBQGCR010000737.1:0-15356 GCA_052038585.1 Kineosporiaceae bacterium | reverse complement strand
GCCCACGACCTCGCCGACGCCTGCCTCGCCGCCGACCCCCTCGAGGACCGGGCGTGGGAGCTCCTGCTCACCGCGCTCGCCGCCGCCGGCCGGCCGGCGGCGGCGCTGCAGGCCTTCCACCGCTGCGCGAGCCTGTACCGGGACCTGCTCGGGTGCCCGCCGGGACCGCGGCTGCGGGCCCTGCACGACCGGCTCCTCGCCGAGCTCGGCGACGACCAGCTCCAGGGCCTCGTCGCCGCCGTCGCGGCGCTGCACGCCGTCCAGCAGCGCGGACCGGCGGACCGCACCGACGACGACGACGAGCGCTCGGCCTGGCTGCTCCTGCACGGCCTGCTCACCCGGACGGGCCACGTCCTGCCCCGGGCCCGGCGCGCCGCCGACGGCTGACCCGGCCCGCCGCCGCGCCGGGGTCCCGGCTCAGGTGTCGAGCCGGCTGCCCTGCGCCGACGCGCTCGGCTCGGGCGTGGGCGTGGTGGCGCCGTCGTCGTCCCCGTCGCGGTCCCAGCCGTGCCCGCCGTGCCGGCCCGGACCGCCCATGCCGCCCATCCGGCCCAGCGGCCCGCCCTCGGTGACGAACGTCGTCCCCCGTTCGCGCAGACCGGCCTTCATCGTCGCCGCCTGCTCGGCGGTGAGCCGGCCGTCCGCGACGGCGTCGTCGATCCGCGCCGTCGCGGCCTCGACGACCGCGTCGACGACCGCCGTCGTCGAGACGCCCTGGTCCTCGGCGATCTCGGCGAGGGTCTTGCCCGAGTGGAGCTCGGTGTGCAGCTCGTCGACGGTGAGGTCGAGCGTCGAGGCCAGGGTCGCCAGGTCCGCCCCGAACCCGCGCAGGCCCATCCCCGGCGGACCGTCGCCGCGCTGCGGCAGCGCGTCGTCGAGCGTCTCGGCGACCTTGTCGGCCTGGTCCTGCGTGATCGTCCCGTCGGAGACGAGGCCGGACAGCGCGTCCTTGATCCGGCTCAGCCGGTCGCCGACGGCCTGGGTCGCCGTCGTCGAGTCGTCCGTCGTCGCGGCGAGCGCCGGCAGGCCGAGGCCGACGACGGCGGCCGTCGCGAGGCCGACGGACCCGACGAGCAGACCTCGTCGCAGCGAGGACCGGGGCGCGCGGGGGCGGGGCGGGGCAGGGGGCGGGGCGGGGGGCTGGGTGTGCATGACGGTGCCTCTCTCACGGGCGGCGGTCGTCCGCCGGGGTGCCATCACCCTCGGCGTCCCACCTGGTGAGGCCATCACCCCGACCTGTGAGAGGGCTGGGAAACCTGTGAGCCGGTCCGCTCAGTGCGGCCGCAGGCCCTCGAGGAGCCCCGCGGACTTGTCCCGCAGCCGGACGAGGAGGGGCTCGATGTCCGGCCCCGTGAGCCGGCCCTCGGACAGCCAGCTCACGCCGTCGTCGCTGGCCAGGCCGTCCGTCGTCCCGGTGAGCGCGCGGTCGGCGAGGGATCGCGCGACGTGCAGGGTCCGCTCCAGGGGGGTGGCGTCCGGGAGCAGCGCCTCGTGGTGCCGGGCGATCGGCTGGCACACCGACGGCGGGAAGTTCCACGCCGCGAGCACCCGGGCGCCGGCGTCGGCGTGGGTGATCCCGTAGACGTCGAGCTCGCGCCGGGACAGGCCCGCGACGTCGGCGGGCTCCGGCAGGCAGAGCTCCGCGAGCGGCTCGTGCTGGTGCAGCAATGCCGCGCCGAGGGTGTGCAGCAGCCCGGTGGAGAAGGCGTCGCCCGGGTGCGCCCCGAGCAGCGGGGCGACGAGCTCGGCCGCGGACGCCGCCGTCGCCGCGCCCTCCCAGAAGCCGGGCGGCACGGCGTCGGCGCGGTCGATCCCGGCCGCGGCCGCGACCGCCAGGCTGCGGACGGCCTGGAACCCGACGACGGAGACGGCGAAGGACAGCGTCGAGACCCGCCCGCCGAGCCCGTAGTACGGCGAGTTGGCCACGCGCAGGAGGCGGGCCGCGAAGACCGGGTCCGGCGAGATCGCCGCGGCGAGCTGCTGGGCGGAGGCGTCCGGGTCGTCGACGAGGCGCATGACGTTCGCCGCGGCACCGGCCCGCGAGGGCAGCTGCTCGTGCTGGGTGAGGAAGTCCACCCCGACCGGGGCGCTCATCGCCCGCCCTCCGTCCGGCCGCGCTGGGACGGTGCGCGCCCGGGGCGCACCGGCGCCGGCTGCGCCGGCTCGGGCGGCGGGTCGGCGAGGCGCAGGAGCCCCTCGCCGCTCGCCTTGGCCTGGTACATGACCCGGTCGGCCGCCCGCAGGAGGGACTCGGGGGTGTCGCCGTCGGCCGGGAAGGCGACGCCGAGGCTCGCGGACAGCCGGACGTCCTTGCCGGAGACGAAGACGACGCCGTCGAGCGCCGACTGGTGGCGCCGGGCGGCGGTCTCGGCGTCGACGGTGTCGACGAGGCCGTGGAGGACGACGACGAACTCGTCCCCGGCGACGCGGGCGACGAGGTCGCGGTCCCGCGCGGTCGCCGAGAGCCGCTTGGCCACCTCGATGAGCACCCGGTCCCCGGCGTCGTGGCCGAGCGTGTCGTTGACGGCCTTGAACCCGTCGAGGTCGCAGAAGAGGACGGCGAAGCGCCGGTCCGCGGCGCGGCGGCCCTCGAGCAGCGAGGAGAGCGTGTCGATGAGGCGGCGCCGGTTCGCCAGGCCGGTCAGCGGGTCGTGCGTCGCCTGGTACGCGAGCTGCTCCTCCCACGCGCGCCGGGCCGTGATGTCCTCGATGGTCCCGATGAACCCGGCCGAGCGGCGCGGCGTCGTCACCGGCGCGAAGCGCACCTGCACCCAGCGCTGGCCGTCGGCGACCGGCAGGATCCGCACGGTGAGGTCGGCGGGCCGGCCGCCGAGCACCGTCTCGACGCACTCGTACAGGGCCGGGGCGTCCTGCGGGTGCACGAGGTCGAGCCAGCCGGTGCCGCGCAGCGCCTGGGCCGGGCGGCCCGACATCGCGGCGAAGGCCTCGTTGACGTAGCCGAGCCGCAGCCCGACCTCGGAGACGAAGATGCCGACGGGCGCGCGGCGGGCCAGGGCCTCGAAGCGGTGCTCGGCCTCGAGGGCGGCCTGGCGGGCGGCGACGAGGTCGGCGTCGGCGCCGGTGAGGTGGACGAGCCAGCAGGGGTGCTCGTCGCAGACCTGCGGGACGGCCCCGACCCGCACCCAGACCTGGGTGACGGCGTGGTCGGCGCGGCGGACCACCGCGTCGGCCTGGCCCCCGCCGCGGCGGACGAGGTCGGCGACGACGGTGCGCCAGTCGAGGGTGTCGGCCTGCTGCGGCGGCTGCCCGGCGTGGCCCAGCGGGCGGCGCAGGACGGCGTCCGGGTCGACGGTGAGCAGCTCGGCCGCGGCCGTGTTGAGCCACGCGAGGGTCGGCTCGCCGTGCACCGACACGAGCACCGCAGGCGCACCCTGCTCCGCCGCGACGCGGTGGACGGCGGCGAGGCGGGCGGGGTCGCCCGGGCCTGCCGACATCGTGTCGCCGTGCGCATGTTCGCTCATCGCACCTCCCGACTCCCCATCGGGAGCCGACCGGGTGATCTGTAGCGAGATCGTCGGGCTTCGGCGAACTTGTGCAGCCCGTCCGTGGGCCGTCCGGGTGACCCCCGGTCAGGTCGTGCGGAACCCCGTGACCGCGTGCGTGCCGTCGCAGAAGGGGATCCGCGCCGAGCGCCCGCAGCGGCACAGGGCGACCGTGCGGCGCCGGGCCTGCACCTCGCGGCCCTCCCCGTCGACGATCCGGACCGGTCCGCGGACGAGCAGCGGGCCGTTCGGGCACTCCTGGACGACGACGTCGGGCTGGGCGGCAGCGGTGGGTTCCACGGCGCACAAGTTCCCGCCACGGCGGCCGGCATGCGCGTGCCAAGGTCCACACGGGGTACGGGTCCGGGTGCACGCCGAGAGGCGTGCGAGCCCGAAGAGTCGCGCGAGCGACACCGTCGTCGAAGGAGTCCGTCCGTGCGCGCCCCGTCCCCCCGTGGCCCCCTCACCGAGCGTCTCCTGGAGACCCTGCGCCGGCCCGAGGGCCCCTGCCCCGAGCTGCCCGCGGCCGCGTCCGCCGCCGTGCGCCGCAGCGACGACGTGCTCCGCGACGACGACGTCCAGTCCGCGCTGCACACGCTCTTCGAGCTGCACTACACCGGCCTCGACGGCGCCGACGAGCAGTGGGAGCGTTCGCCGCACCTGCTCGCGACCCGGCGGGTGCTCGAGGACGCGCACCTGGACGCCGTCCGCGCGCTCGTCGCCGCGCCGCTGGGCGCCCTGGACGTCCCCGCGGGGCCGCTGACCCGCCAGCAGGTCGCCGACGTGCTCGCGGCGCTCGTCCGGTCCGACGACGGGCCGTCCCTGGCCCGCCACCTCGACCGCCGCGGCACCGCCGAGAACGTCCGCGAGCTCCTCGTCCACCGCAGCCTCTACCACCTCAAGGAGGCCGACCCGCACTCGTGGGCGATCCCGCGGCTGGCGGGGGCGGCCAAGGTGGCGCTCGTCGAGATCCAGTCCGACGAGTACGGCGGCGGGCGCCCGGAGTGGCAGCACGCGACGATGTTCGCGACGACGCTGCGCGCGGCCGGGCTGTCCGACGAGCCGGGCGCCTACGTCGACGCCGTCCCCGCGGTGACCCTCGCGCACCTCAACACCATGAGCCTGTTCGGGCTCCAGCGGCGCCTGCGCGGCGCCGTCGCCGGGCACCTCGCCGCCTTCGAGATGACGTCGACGACGCCGAACCGTCGCTACGGCAACGCCTTCCGCCGCCTCGGCTACCCCGCCGACGCCGTGGCCTACTGCGACGAGCACGTCGAGGCCGACGCCGTCCACGAGCAGGTCGCCTCCCGCGACCTGTGCGGCCGGCTCGTCGAGGACGAGCCCGACCAGCTCGCCGGGGTGCTCCTCGGGGCCGCCGCGTGCCTGGCCATGGACGGGCTCGTCGCGGGGCACCTGCTCGACGCGTGGCAGTCGGGGACGTCCAGCCTGCGAGCCGAGGTCCCGCTCGCCGCATGATCGCAGGTCCGGGGGCTATCCCCGGGGGGTGTCACCGCCGCCGCCCTGCTCGTACGTCCTGCCCCTGCGATCGGAGCCCGACGCGCTTCTCGCGCAGTCGATCTCCGAGCTGGCGCGGTACCTGGCGACGCTCCCGGTCGACGACGTCGTTCGTCGTCGACGCCTCCCCCGCCCCGGTGCGCGCGGCCCTCGCCGCCGCGCTGCCGGGGCACGTCCGGCACCTCGCACCGCACCGGTGCACGCTGAACGGCAAGGTGGCCGGGGTGCTCACCGGCGTCGAGGCCGCCCGTCACGAGCGCGTCGTCGTCGCCGACGACGACGTCCGCTGGAACCCCGGCACGCTGCTGCGCGCCGTCGCCCGGCTCGACGAGGCCGACCTCGTGCGGCCGGCCAACGCCTACGACCCCCTGCCCTGGCAGGCCCGCTGGGACACCGGTCGCTCGCTGCTCAACCGCGCGCTCGGGACCGACCACCCCGGGACGCTGCTCGTGCGGCGGTCGACCTTCCTGGCCATGGGCGGCTACGACGGCGGCGTCCTCTTCGAGAACCTCGAGCTCGTCCGGACCGTCGCCGCGTTCGGCGGCACCGTCCTCGACGCGCCCGACCTCGTCGTCCGCCGGCTGCCGGCGTCGGTGGCCCACTTCCGCGGCCAGCGGGTCCGCGAGGCGTACGACGACTTCGCCCAGCCGCTGCGGCTGCTCGCCGAGCTGGCGCTCGTGCCGGCCGTCGTCGCGGCCGCGGTCACCGGCCGGTGGCGCGCCCTGGCGACGGCCGCGGTGCTCGCCGTCGCCGTCGCCGAGGCGGGTCGCCGGCACGCGGGGGCGCTCTACCGCGGCCGGCGGGTCGCCGTCGCGGCGCACCCCGTCCGCACCCTGCGCCGCCGCCTCACCGCTTGACGGGGGCGTCCTGCTCGTCGGGGAGGCTGTCGGCCTTGACGGCGCGGCGGTCGCCCATCGGCTCCTCCGGGCCCTTCGTCGTGTCCTTGACCGTCTGCTGCTCGGTCTCGGCGTTGATCTCGGCGCCGAGCAGGACGACGAGGATGCTCAGCCACAGCCACAGCAGGAGGACGACGACGCCGGCGAGGCTGCCGTAGGTCTTGCCGTAGGAGCCGAAGTTGTCGACGTAGAGGGAGAACCCGATGGCGGCGACCACCCAGGCGACGGTGGCGACGGTCGCGCCGAGGGAGATCCAGCGGATCTTCGCGGCGTCACGGTCGGGGGCGACGCGGTAGAGCACGGCGAGGGCGATCGTCACGACGGCGAGGACGACGACCCAGCGCAGCGCCTCGGCGCCCCACCGCGCGGGACCGGTGAGCCCGAGGGCGTTGACGACGGCCGGGAACACCGCGACGAGGGAGAACGTGATGGCGAAGGCGACGATCGCGCCGAGCGTGAGCGCCAGCGCGAGCGCCTTGCGCTTGACGAAGCCGCGGGTCTCCTCCTCGTCGTAGGCGATGTTCACGGCGGTGATGAGGTTGCCCGTCCCGCCGGAGGCGCTCCACAGCGCGAGCGCCAGGGCGACGACGAGGCCGAACCCGAGGCTCTGCTCCTGCGCGGAGGCGAGCGAGGTCATCTGCTCCCCGAGCAGCGTCTGCGCCTCGGCGGGCAGCACGCCCGCGAGGCTGTCGATCTGCTCCTCGACCTGCGCCGGGTCGGTGACCAGGCCGTAGAGCAGGGTCGCGGCGATGAGCGTGGGCACGAGGGAGAGGAAGGCGTAGAAGGCCACCCCGGCCGCGATGAGCGGCATCTGGTCCGCGCCGAGCTCCTTGACGGAGCGCTTGACGATCTGGAACCAGCCCTTGGCCGGGATCTCGCGCGGCGTGTCGGCCTGGCTGCCGGGGTACCTCAGGTCGATGGTGCGGTCGTCCTCGGACGTGCGGGAGCGTGTCGCCATGGCGGGGCGAGTACCCGGGGCCGGGGGGCCCTATGCACACAGCGCGTGGAGCTTGGTCACCGTCTGCCAGGTGCGCATCGTCGTCGTCACGCCGGTGAGTGCGTGGCCGAGCGCCGCGACGACGGGGCTGTCGGTGAACTGCGGCGAGCGCACGAAGACCTCCCGGCCCGCGACGGCGCAGCCGAACGGCTCCTCGAACCGCGGGAGGGCGGCGACGACGTCGGCCGCGGGGGCGGTCGAGCAGAACAGGACGTGGTAGCCCTTCGGGTCCACCTCCGCCTCCGGCCACGGCCAGGCCGCCCGGACCGCGTCGAGGTCCGCGGCGCTGCGCGCCATCGTCGGCACGGCGAACCCGAACCGGTCCGCGAGCAGCCCGGCGACGTGCGCCTCGACGTCCGGCGGCGTGCGGTCCGTCGTGACGACGGCGTTGCCGGAGTTGAGCAGGGTGCGGACCTCGCCGTACCCGGCGCCGGCGAGCCGCGCGCGCAGGTCGGCCCACGGGACCGTGTGCGCCGGGCCGAGGTTCACCCCGCGCAGGAGGAGCGCGAGCCTCATGCCCGCAGGCGTTCCGGGACGGACCGGCGCACGGCCGCGACGTAGCGGCGGGCGGCGACGCGCTGCGCGAGCGGGACGACGGGGGCGACGGCGCGGACGTACCAGGGACCGGGCCGGCTGACGGCGAGCACCCGCACCCGGACGACCTTGGCGGCGTCCATCGTCACGACGAACGCCTCCTCGCCGACCTCCGGGTGGCCGGGCAGCGTCGCGTACCCGAAGCCGCGGCGGTCCGGCTCGTCGAGGGTCCACACGACCCGGCACGGCGCGGCGAGCCGCAGCGGGCCGACCCCGATCCCGGCGACGACGGTGACGCCGACGTCGGCCCTCGGCGCGCTCGCGGTCACCGTGAGGCCGGCGCCGCGGTGCATCCCCCAGCCCAGGACGGTCGCCGCGGCGGCCTCGAGCGCGTCCCGGCCGACGCCGACCTCGCCCGTGACGTCGAGGTGGTCCCAGCCGGGCGGCAGGCCGGCGCCGTCGAGCGCGTCCCGCGTCCGGCCGACCTCGGGGTACGTCGGCCGCGCCTGCTCGGCGCGGGACAGTGCGGCGTCCATCGGCGGTCCTCTCACGGCGGGTCGACCCCCATCCTGCACCCCGGCCGACGTGGGCGAGGATGGGCGGGCGCGCACCATCGTCGGGGAGGAACCACGTGCGGCTGGATTTCCACGCCTCGGAGCGGACGACGCTCGGCGTCGAGTGGGAGCTGGGGCTCGTCGACCCGGCGACCGGCGACCTCGTGCCCCGCTCCCCCGACGTCTTCGCCGCCCTCCCGGACCTGCCGCGCGGCACGGCGACACGCGTCGTCAAGGAGCTCATGCTCAACACCGTCGAGCTCGTCTCCGGGGTGAGCGAGAACGCCGGGGAGGCGGTCGCCGACCTCGGCGAGAGCCTGGCCGCCGTGCGCGCCGCCGCCGACGGCCTCGGGATCGAGCTGCTGTCGGCCGGCGCGCACCCGTTCGCGCGGTGGGAGGACCAGCAGGTCAGCGACGGCGCCCGGTACGCGACCCTCATCGACCGCACGCAGTGGTGGGGCCGGCAGATGCTCATCTACGGCGTCCACGTGCACGTCGGCATCCCGTCCCGGGAGGCGGTGCTGCCGGTGATCAACGCGATGCTCACCTACCACCCGCACCTGCAGGCGCTGTCGGCGTCGTCCCCGTTCTGGGCCGGGATCGACACCGGCTACGCGAGCAACCGGGCGCTCATGTTCCAGCAGCTGCCGACGGCGGGGCTGCCGTTCCAGTTCACGGCGTGGGAGGAGTACGAGCGCTTCCTCGACGACGTCTTCACGACCGGCGTCATCGACGACGTCTCCGAGCTGCGCTGGGACCTGCGGCCCTCGCCGCGCCTCGGCACGATCGAGGTGCGGGTCAGCGACGCCGTGCCGACGCTGCGCGAGCTCGAGGCGGTCGCGGCGCTGACCCACTGCCTCGTCGTCGACTGCTACGAGCGGCTCGGCGCCGGCGAGGACCTGCCCGTGCTGCCGCCGTGGCACGTCCAGGAGAACAAGTGGCGCGCCGCGCGGTACGGCACCGAGGCGATCGTCATCTGCGACGCCGCGAGCCGCGAGGCGCTCGTCACCGACGAGACGCTCGTCCTGCTCGACCGGCTCGAGCCGCTCGCCCGCCGGCTCGGCTGCGTCGAGGAGCTGCGCGGCGTCGAGCGGATCGTCGCGGACGGCGCCTCCTACGTCCGGCAGCGGGAGGTCGCCCGCGCCCACGGCGGGGACCTGCGCGCCGTCGTCGCCCACCTCGTCGAGGAGCTGCGCGCGGGCTGAGGCCAGGGTCGGTGGATGGACGACCCTGGCGTACCCCGCCGACGAGGGGCCTCCTGAGGGCCTGCGTCCCACCGGACCATAGAAGCGCGGCCCGTCCCCGCACCACGAGGGGGCAATCATGAGCAGTGAGATCGTGGCCGCCGGCTCCGCGCTCCTTGGCGCGCTGATCGGCGCCCTGTCCGGCAACTGGGCGGCGGCCAGCGCGGAGCGCCGCGCCGCCCGCCCGCCCGCCGAGACCGCCGGATCGACGTCCTCACGAAGTTCCCGATCGCCCTAAAACCGGATCCCCGAGCACAGGTCCAGCTCACGAACAAGATCATGATGGCGACGACGGCCCATCCGCACCAGCTCGACGCGTGAGGCGGCGCCCGCAGCCGAGGGGTGACCCAACCACACTCATGCCCGTGGCAACGCGTTCCACATCGCGCGGAGCCTGACCGAGGACCTTGGCTCGTCAGGCTGCCGTCGACGGTCCGTACCACGCCGACGGGGAGCCTGCCGTGGTGGGCCGGACCTGTCTCACAGCGTGGCGACGACGACCTCCGTCGCCCGGGCGAGCAGGGCGTCATCGGACTCGGCGTCCTCCTCGTCGCGGCTCGACATGACCGCGACGACGATCGGCGCGCGGCCCGGCGGCCAGACGACCGCGACGTCGTTGCGGGTGCCCCAGCCCCCCGAGCCGGTCTTGTCGCCGACCACCCAGCCGTCGGGGACGCCGGCCCGGACGAGCGCGTCGCCCGTCGTGTTCCCCCGCAGCCAGCCGACGAGGACCGCGCGGTCCGCCGGGTCGAGGGCGTCGTCGACGGCGTACGCCCGCAGGCTCTGCGCCATCGCGCGGGGGGTGCTCGTGTCCCGCCGGTCGCCCGGGGTCGCCTCGTTGAGCTCGGTCTCGGACCGCACCGGCGTCGTCACGGTGTCCCCGATCCCCCGCAGCTCCTGCGCCAGCGCCGCGGGGCCGCCCAGCCGGTCCAGCATGAGGTTGGCCGCGGTGTTGTCGCTGAAGCGGACGGCCGCGTCGGCGACCGCGCGCAGCGTCATCCCCGTCCCGACATGCTGCTCGGTGACCGGCGAGTACGTCACGAGGTCGTCCGCGGAGTACCTCACCACCTCGTCGAGCTCGGCGTCCGTCGTCCCGTCGAGGAGCTCGGCCGCGACGAGGGCCTTGAACGTCGAGCAGTAGGCGAAACGCTCGCCGTCGCGCCAGGCGACCGTCCGGCCGGTGCCGGTGTCGACGGCGTGGACGCCGAGCCGGGCGTCGAAGCGGGCCTCCAGGTCCCGGAAGGCCCGGTCCGTCGCGGCCGGCGACGCAGAGGGCGATGCGGACGGCGATCCGGTCGGCGGGGCGGCCGTCGGGCTGGTGCACGCCGTCAAGGACACGGCGGCCACGGCTGCCGTCCACAGCTGCAGGGGTCGGGTCACAGTCACTCCTCCGTCGGGCGGGCCGGCCCCTGGAGGCTATGTCAGGCGGGCAGTGCGGTCGGCCCGGCCGCACGGCGGAGCCGGGCGTCGAAGGTCGCGACCCGACCATCGGTCTGGTCCGCAGCGAGCAGCACGCAGCAGTCCGGCATCCGCAGGCCGTGCTGCACCCGCAGGGACGCCAGCCGTACCGGCGCGTCCGCGGCGAAGGGGATCGTCTCGACGCCGATGTCCTCGAGTGCCGCGAGGACCTCCTCGGCGCGCCCCGCTTGCGTCGGCCCGACGAGCACCTCGGCCAGGGTGACGGGGTTGGCGCCCAGCCGCTCCTCCACGTGGTCGAGCAGGACGCGCGTGGCACGACCGTGCAGGGCGTCGCCGCGGTCGAGGAAGGCGATGACGACGCTCGCGTCGAGGACGATCACTGCGGCCAGTCCTCGCGCAACGCCGCGAGGTAGCCCTCGGGGTAGGCGCCGGACAGGGCGCCGGCGTGCCGCAGGACCGCCTCCCGTCTCCTGGCGGCCCGCCGGTCCTGGGGCTCCGCCAGAGCCGTGCGGAAACCCTCGAGCGCGAGGACGACGAGCAGACGGCCGCGGCTGACCTCCGGCCAGCGAGCCTGCGCGGCGTCGAGCGCCGCCGCCAGCTCGTCGGTCTCCGTCACCTGGTGTCGTCGACGGGTCGTGGGCATGCGATCAGTGTGACACCGGACGGCCCGGTGGTGCACCTGGCTCCTAGACGGCGACGAGGTCCTTGAGCCGGGCCAGGGAGTCGGCCTGGATCCCGCCGACCTCCTTCTCGAGCTGGGCGCCGACCATCATGACGGCGGACCCGGAGAACTTCTGGGTGAGTGTCACGGCGGTGCCGCCGTCGGCCGGCTCGAGCACCGCCGTCGTCACGACCCCGACGCCCATCGGGCCCTGGCCGGACTGGGTGAGCACGGCCCGGCCGTCGGCCGGGGCCTGCGCGGAGTCGACCGTCCAGCGGATCTCGGCGGGCATCCCGAGGATGCGCATCTGCTGGGTGTACGTCAGGCCCTCGGCGAAGCCGGCCGGCTGCTCCCCGGCGAAGCCGGCGTGGTTGGCCTGCCACTCGCCCACCCGCGCGGGGTCGGTCATGGTCGCCCACACCGCCTCGGGGGACGCGGGGATCTGGATGCTGGAGGTCACGCTCGCCATGGCGCGAACCGTAGGTGCCGCACCGGTACGGTGTCAACGCACGTTGTCACGATGATCCACCGGCTCGCGCGGCGCGGGGACCGCGGGCACCGGCGCGAGCGCCTCCGGCGGGCCGGGGCGGCCGAAGTGCCAGCCCTGCGCGAGGTCGACACCCGCGCCGGCGAGCGCCTGCGCGTCCCGCGCCGTCTCGACGCCCTCCGCGACGACCGTCGCGCCACTGCCCCGGGCGAAGATCACGAGCGAGGCGACGAGGGTGCGCAGGACGTCGTCGTCCGCGAGCCCGTCGACGATGCTGCGGTCGAGCTTGATGACGTCCGGGCCCAGCACGACGATGTGGCGCAGCGACGAGAAACCGGCGCCGACGTCGTCGACGGCGAGCCGCAGCCCGGCGGCGCGGAACGGCGCGAGCGCCGCCCGGACGGCGTCGTAGTCGTCGACCGGGTCGTGCTCGGACAGCTCGAGGAGCACGCGCGGCAGCGGGAGCCGCCCGAGCAGCTCGGCGAAGCCCCGGCCGAGGAGCGTGGACGGCGACACGTTCATGGCGACGTAGCCGCCGACCATGTCGAGCAGCGCGGCGGCGCGCTCGAGGGCGACGAGCTCGAGCTCCTCCCCGAGACCGACCGAGTGCGCCTCGGCGAAGACGACGTCGGGCGCCTTGCCCCACTGCGCGGGGAACCGGCTCAGCGCCTCGGCCCCGACCCGCTCGCCGCCGGGCAGGGCGACGATCGGCTGGAGGACGACGGTCGGCCCGCCGGCGGCCAGGAGCGGCTCGACCCGGGCCCGGATCTCGTCGCGGCGGGCCCGCTCGACGACCTCGGGCTCGATGATCGTCGCGGCGGCGGAGGCGAGGACCTCCATGAGGGCCTTGTCGCGCAGCCCGAGCGCCTTGTCGCTCGTCAGCCCGGTGGCGCAGAAGGTGCCGTAGAGGCTGCCGTCGGACAGGCGCACGGGCGCCGAGACGTACGAGCGCAGCCGCGGGAACCGGGCCGCGGGCAGCTTCATCGCCTCGGGGTAGTCCCGGACGTTCGGGATGACGGCGGGGAGCCGGCCGTCGAGGATGGCCTGGCAGAACGACGTCTCCTGGGCGACCTTCGCGCCCTCGGCGAACAGCAGCGGCACCGCGGAGTCGACCACCTCGAGGTGCTGGGTCGTCCCGTCGAGCCGGGACAGGAAGGCGACGGAGAGCCCGAGGGCGTCCTTGGCCTGCCGCAGGAGCGCGGCCACCTGCTGCTCGGTGTCGGTGCGGGTGCGGGGCACACCCTGTCGTCGTCATCCCCGGTCGTGCTCTTGACCGTCAGCGGTCGGCGATCCTCGCGTGCCGCCGGCCGTAGACGACGTAGACGACGCCGCCGAGCAGCATCCACAGGGCGAAGCGCAGCCAGGTCTCGATGGACAGGTTGGCCATGAGGTAGAGGCACGCGACCGCGGAGACCACCGGGACGACCGGCGACAGCGGCACGCGGAACGGTCGCTTCAGCTCCGGGCGCGTGCGGCGCAGGATCGGGACGGCCACCGAGACGAGGACGAACGCGAAGAGCGTCCCGATGCTCACGAGCTCGGCGAGCGCCGCGAGCGGGATGAAGCCGGCGAGGGCGGCGACGAGCACCGTCGTCGCGATGGTGATCCGCCACGGCGTCCCCCACCGCGGGTGCACCTGCGCGACCGACGGCGGCAGGAGCCGGTCGCGGCCCATCGCGAAGCCGATCCGGCCCATGGCGACGATGTCGACGAGGATGACCGAGGTCAGGCCCGCGACGGCGGCGACGGAGACGAGCACGCTCGCCCAGCCGAGGCCCACCTGGTCGAAGGCGTCGGCGATCGGCGCCCCCTCGTCGATCTCGCGGTAGTCGACCATGCCGACGATGACGAACGAGACGCCGGCGTACAGCAGCGAGGAGATGCCGAGGGTGCCGAGCAGACCGAGCGGCAGGTCCCGGTTCGGCCGGCGGGTCTCCTCGCCGAGGTTCGCGACGGCCTCGAAGCCGGTGTAGGCGAAGAAGACGACCGCGGCCGCGGTGAGGATGCCCGCGACGCCGAAGGCGCTCGGCTCGACCCCGAAGAGCGCCTGGACGAGGGGCTGGCGGATGCCGCTGACCCCCTCGGCCTCCGGCTGACCCGGCGGGACGAAGGGCGTGAGGTTGTCCTTCGTCACGTAGAAGAGGCCGACGACGACGACGAAGACGCAGACCGCGACCTTGACGAGCACGAGCGCGTTGGTCACCCGGGCGGACTCCCGGATGCCCAGCGCGGCGACCGCGCCGAGGACGAGCGTGACGAGGATGGCCCCGACGTTGACCACCGACCCCTCCTCGGCGAACCACGCCTGCGGCAGCCCGAAGAGGTTGGCGAGGTACCCCGACCAGCCGCGGGCCACGACGGCCGCGCCGAGGGCGAACTCGAGGATGAGGTCCCAGCCGATGATCCAGGCGACCGGCTCCCCGATCGTCGCGTAGGCGTAGGTGTACGCGCTGCCCGCCGTCGGGACGGCCGAGGCGAGCTCGGAGTAGCACAGCGCCGCGAGGAGGCTGACGACGCCGGCGACGAGGAACGAGACGACGACGGCCGGGCCGGCGTGGTTGCGCGCCTCGACGCCGGTGAGGGTGAAGATGCCCGTCCCGATGACGATGCCGATCCCGAAGCCCATGAGGTCGAGCGGCCCGAGCCGCTTCCTCAGGCCCGAGCGCTCGCCACCCTCCCCGTCGCCGCCCTGGGCGAGGACGTCCTCCACCGGCTTGGTGCGCATGAGTCCCCGCAGGTCCATGCGGGCGCACTACCCCTGGGGCGATCTCGACAAACGGCGACGGAGGTCCCAGCGCGGCGGCCGCGGCAGGGGTGAGGCTGGGGGTGCGCCGGGAGCCCGGCGCGTGCGAGGTCCGGAGGGCGAGATGTCTCAGACGTGGCCCGACAAGGGAGTCGTCGTCGTCGGTCTCGACGAGACCCCGGCCAGCCGGCGGGCGGCCCTGTGGGCGGCCCGCGAGGCGGCGCGGCGCGGGGCGGTGCTCGAGGTGATCACGACGTGGATGTTCGACGCGCTCGACGCGGCGCCGGCGGTGGCGGTCGACCCGGCGCTGCTGCGCGAGTCCGCGGAGCAGATCCAGGCGGAGGCGCTCGCGGAGGTGCTGGCGCTCGTCGAGGAGCGTCCCGCGGTCCGCACGCGGGTGCTCCAGTGCAGCGCGGCCGACGCGCTCGTCGACGCCTCGACCCGCGCCGACCTCGTCGTCGTCGGCACGCACGGCCGCGGTCCGGTGCGGGCGATGCTGCTCGGCTCGGTGAGCCAGGCCGTCGTCCGGCACGCCGCCTGCCCGGTCGTCGTCATGCCGCCACTGCACCACGCGGCCGGGGACGAGGCCGCGCAGGACCGGGGCACCGCGGCGCCGAGCTGATCACCGCCCGTCGCCGTCGTCGCCGAGAGTGATCCACTCTTGGCAACCAGCCACGGGTCTGGCAGTCTTCGGTCCGCACCGGCGCCCCAGGGCGCCGGTGCACCATCTGGGGGGGGGGCCCCCCCCCCCCCCCCCCCCACCCGGCGGTGGCGCGGGGCCGGGGGGGAGTCGCCCCAACCCC
>JBQGCR010000736.1:0-4799 GCA_052038585.1 Kineosporiaceae bacterium | reverse complement strand
GGGACGGGGTGCGGGGGTCGCCGAGGACGACCGCGTCCCCGCTCACGGCCCGCTCGAGGTTCACGCTGACGACGCTAAATTCACCAATGCCTCCCCCAAGGCGACCTACGTCCCCGTGATCATGAACCTAGGAACGGTGATCATGTACAGTCCTTTCATGATCACCGCTCTCACGTTCATGATCACCGGGCTGAGGTTCATGATCACGGTGGGGAGGGGCGGGGCGTGTTGCGAGGAGGGCGGGGATGCTTGGGTGGGGGGCTTCCACCGCCTCGGCGGCGGCTAGGCAGACGTCCTCGCGCAGGCGCGGGCCGACGAGCTGGACGCCGCAGGGCAGCCCGTCGTCGTCGAGACCGGTGGGGACCTGGACGGCGGGCAGGCCGAGGAGGTTGACGGCGATGCTCGGGCGCAGCGAGAGCCAGACGCCCCGGGCGTGCTCGTCGGAGCGGACGTCGTCGCCCGGCGCGAGCAGCCCGCCGAGCAGCAGCGGCGCGACGAGCACCGGCGTCCGGGCGAGCCATCCCGCCCAGGCCCGCTGGAGCGTCGTCCGGGACGCCAGCGCGTCGACGTACTCCCCCACCGTCCGCAGCGGCTCCTCGAGCGTGACGACCTGCTCCCAGTAGCGCCGCATCGCGTCGCTTCCGTCGGTGCGCAGCAGCGGCGTGAGCTGGTGGTCCAGGTCGGTCATGTGGAGCCGGAAGGCGAGGCGGGCGGCGGGCAGCAGCCCGGGTGTCGCGTCGTCGTCGACCTCCTCCACCTCCCAGCCGGCCGCCTCGAGCGCGCGGGCGGCGCGGTCGAGCGCGAGCCCGACGGAGGGGTGTGTCGGTGCGCCGCCGACGGTGCGGACGACGGCCGCGCGGCGCGGCAGCGGCGGGCCGACGAGCGGTGCGGGGACGTGCCACGGGTCGCGCGCGTCGGCGACCGCCATGACGCCCAGGGCCAGCCGCAGGTCCGCGACGCTGCGCGCCAGCGGGCCCTGCACCGACATGAGGGCCGCGACCGTCGGCCGCTCGGACGCCGCCGACGGCACGAACGCCGGCACCCGGCCCTGGGACGGCTTGAGCCCCGGGACGCCGCAGTGCAGCGCCGGGATCCGGATCGAGCCGCCGATGTCGTTGCCGTGCCCGACGGCGCACATGCCGGCGAGGACGGCGGCCCCCGCGCCGCCGCTCGACCCGCCGCACGACACGGCGTCCGACCACGGGTTGCGCGTGAGGCCGTACAGCGGGTTGTCCGTCGTCGGACGCAGGGACACCTCGGGGGTGTTGGTGCGTACGAAGACGACGGCGACCGCGGCGAGCCGGTTCGCCGTCACCGGCGAGTGCGCGGGTGCGACGAGCCCGGCGAGGGACGGCATCCCGTTCGGCGTCCGCTGCCCGGCGACGTCGACGTTGTCCTTGACCGTCACGGGCACGCCGTGCAGCGGCCCGGGCGGCACGCCGCGGGTGTGGGCGGCGTCGAGCGCGTCCGCCGCGGCGAGGGCGTCCTCGTCCAGGCGCAGCGTGACGGCGTTGACGTGCCCGTTCGTCGCCTCCACCCGGTCGAGCGCGGCGCGGACCACCTCGCGGCAGGAGACCTCGCCGCGTCGGGTGGCGGCGGCCAGCTCCGTCGCGGTCCGCAGCCACGGCGGCGAGGACGGCGACGGCGTCGTCGCGCTGCTCGTCATGGACGCGACCGTAGCCCGGTCGCGCCCCGGACGCAGGTCCCGGGTGGTTGATCGCGCAACCACTCCTAGCATGGGTCCCATGACCCGTTGGCTGGACGAGCGCGAGCAGCGCGCCTGGCGCGCCTGGCTGCGCGCGACGACGGGGCTCGCCGCCGCCGTGGACCGGGACCTGCAGACCGGCGCGGACATGCCGCACGCCTACTACGAGATCCTCGTCCGCCTGTCCGAGGCGCCGGACCGGACGCTGCGGATGAGCGACCTCGCCGCCGCGTCGTCGTCCTCCCGCAGCCGGCTCTCGCACGCCGTGGCCCGCCTGGAGGAGGCCGGCTGGGTGCGCCGGGAGTCGTGCCCGACCGACCGGCGCGGCTCCTTCGCGGTGCTCACCGACGACGGCCTCGCCGCCCTGACGGCCGCGGCGCCCGGGCACGTCGAGACCGTCCGCCGGCACCTCGTCGACGTCCTCACCGATGACCAGCTCGACCAGCTCGAGGTGATCTGCTCGGCGATCGCGGGCTCCCTGCCCGACCCGGGTCGGGACCTTGGTCAGCGCTGAGTGACCGGTTCGTCGCACGGCGTCCGGCTCGACCACTGACGGTGCGGTTCTCAGGACCAAGTACCTGACGACGCCGCCGCCCGCCTGCCTACCGTGGCCGGAACGACTGCCCGCGCCCGCAGCACGCCGGGCCTGCCACGGAGGTGACGCCATGACCGTGCACCCGATCGCCCCGGGACCCACGGCCGCGCCCTCCCGGCCGGGCGCCCCGTCCGCGGACGACCTGCGCGCGGCCGCCGAGGCCGCCCGCCTCGCGCCGTCGATCCACAACAGCCAGCCGTGGCGGCTGCGGCTGCTGCCCGACGGCCTCGGCGTCGTCGAGGACCTCGGGCGCGCGCTGCCCGTCATCGACCCCGCCGGCCGGGACCGGACGATCTCGTGCGGCGCCGCCCTGCTCAACGCGCGGGTCGCGCTGCGCGCCCACGGCCACCTCCCGGCGGTCGAGCTGCTGCCCGACCCCGCCGAGCCGACCCTGCTCGGCGTCGTCCGCAGCGTCGGCCGGCGCGAGGCGACGGCGGCCGACGCCGTGCTGCACCGGATGGTGCCGCAGCGGCACACCCACCGCCGGGTCTACCGCTCCCACGCGGTCGCCGAGGAGGACCTGCTCGACCTGCGCCAGGCGGTCGCCGCCGAGGGGGCGCGGCTCTCGGTCGCCGACCCGTCGGCCCGGCGGCGGCTCGCGCACCTGCTGCGCCGGGCCGTGCGGGTGCAGGCCGCCGACGCGGAGCTGACGAGCGAGGTCGAGCGCTGGGTGCGGCGCGACGCCGCCGCGGGCCCCGTCGTCGACGGCATCCCCGACGCCTCGCTCGGCACGTCCCCCTACCCGGTCGACTCGCTCGTGCACGGCGGCACCCAGACGGTCCCGGAGGCCGGTGAGGTCGAGGAGGAGCTCGCCCGCTCGACGGTCCTCGTCGTCTCCACCCGCGACGACTCCCGGCACGACTGGCTCGTCGCCGGGATGGCGCTGGAGCGCCTGCTCCTCACCGCGACGGCGAAGGGGCTCGTGGCGACGTTCGCCGACCAGGCCCTCCAGCAGCCCGACCTGCGGCACGAGGTGGCCGACGTCCTCGGCATCTGGGGCCGTCCGCAGATCCTCTTCCGCGTGGGCCGCGCGCTCGTCGACGCCCCGTCGACCCCGCGCCGCCCCCTGGAGCAGCTCCTCGAGTGAGCGGTGGGACGATCGGCGGGTGAGCCTGCCGACCGTCGGCACCCTCGAGGTGTCCCCCGCGCCGCAGCGTCCGGACCTGCTCGCCGAGCCGGTCGCCCGGGCCCTCGGCTCCTCGCCCGACGCCGCGCGGGTGGGCGTCGCCGCGGTCGACGACGCGCTCTCGGACACCGCGCAGTTCACCGGGGCCTACGGCGTGCCGCCCGAGGTGAGCGCGAACTGCGTCGTCGTCTCCGGCCGGCGGGACGGGGTGGAGCGCACCGCCGCGTGCGTCGTCCTCGCGACGACCCGGGCGGACGTCAACGGTGCCGTGCGGCGGCTCCTCGACGTCCGCAAGTGCTCCTTCCTGCCGACGGAGCGCGCCGTCGCCGGCACCGGCATGGAGCACGGCGGCATCACCCCGGTCGGCCTCCCCGAGGGGTGGCTGCTCCTCGTCGACGCCGCCGTGGCCGCCGCCCCGCTCGTCGTCGTCGGCAGCGGCGTGCGCCGCAGCAAGCTCGTCCTCCCCGGCGCCGTCGTCGCCGCGCTGCCCGGCGCCCGGGTGGTCGAGGGGCTCGGGATCCCTACGGCCTGAACGGTTCCCGCACCCGGGTCGCCCAGACGGCGACGGCGCTCGCCGCGGCGACGTTGAGCGAGTCGACGTCGCCGCGCATGGGGATCCGGACCGCGAGGTCGGCGTGGGCGACGGCACCGGCGCTCAGCCCGTCGCCCTCCGTGCCGAGGACGAGCGCCAGCCGTGGCGGCGGGGCCGCCTCGAGCCTGTCGAGGTCGACGGCGCCGTCGGCGAGGGTGAGCGCGGCGACGGTGAAGCCGAGGGCGCGGACGGCGTCGAGCCCGGCCGGCCACGGCTCGAGCCGGGTCCACGGCACCTGGAACACCGTGCCCATCGAGACCCGGACCGCCCTGCGGTACAGCGGGTCCGCGCACCGCGGGCTGACGAGGACGGCGTCCGCCCCGATCCCGGCGACGCTGCGGAACACGGCGCCGACGTTCGTGTGGTCGACGACGTCCTCGAGCGCGGGCAGCACCGGCCGGTGCATCGAGGCGAGCGCGCCGCGGTGCAGGTGGAAGCCGGTGAGGGTCTCGACGAGCTCCGGCGGGCCGACGTGCACCGGCACCGGACCGAAGCGTGCCTCGACGTCCGCGACGACCGGCTCGAGGTCGGGCAGCCAGCGCTCGGTGAGCAGGAACGAGCGCGGCCGGTGGCCGGCCGCCAGCGCGCGCCGGATGACCTTGGTGCTCTCCGCGAGGTAGAGGCCCTCGGCCGGCTCCCTGACCCGGCGCAGCGCCACGTCCGTCAGGCCCGTGTAGTCGACGAGCGCGGGGTCGGACAGGTCGGTCAGGCGGTGGACGGGCACGGCCCCAGTCTCTCAGCGCAGCAGGTTGACGATCGCGGTGACGCCGACGACGACGAT
>JBQGCR010000735.1:0-4206 GCA_052038585.1 Kineosporiaceae bacterium | reverse complement strand
GGCGCTGCGGGGCTTCGACGCCGACGACGACGGACACCTCGAGGACCTGCGCACGGGCGAGCACCTCCCGCCGACCGGACGCTTCGTCGTCACCGTCCGGCCGTCACGGTGACCACCGGCAACTCGTACCCTTGACGCTCGTGACCTCGCACGTCCTCACCCTGTCCTGCCCCGACCGGCCCGGGATCGTCCACGCCGTCTCGGGCGCCGTCGTCACGGCGGGCGGGAACATCACGACCTCGCAGCAGTACGAGGACCCGGCG
This sequence comes from Kineosporiaceae bacterium, assembly GCA_052038585.1. Lineage (GTDB taxonomy): Bacteria > Actinomycetota > Actinomycetes > Actinomycetales > Kineosporiaceae > JBQGCR01. The sequence continues at coordinate 3,943 of JBQGCR010000735.1, read as the reverse complement.
ACGAACACGTTCTTCATGCGCGTCGGGGTCGCGCCCGCCGACCGGAGCGCGGACGTCGCGACGTTCGGGGCCGGGCTGCGCGCCGACGTCGAGCCGGTCGCCGCGCGGTTCGGGATGGCCTGGCAGCTCCACCAGAGCGAGCGCCGGACACGCACGCTCGTCATGGTCAGCCTCGGCGGCCACTGCCTCAACGACCTGCTCTTCCGCGCCCGCAACGGCGCGCTGCCGATCGAGGTGCCGGCGGTCGTGAGCAACCACGAGGCGCTGCGCCCGCTCGCCGAGTTCTACGGCGTCCCGTTCCACCACGTCCCGGTCGGCAAGGACCCCGCGAGCAAGGCCGACGCCGAGGCGAACCTGCGCGGACTCGTCGCGGAGTACGACGTCGACCTCGTCGTCCTCGCCCGCTACATGCAGGTGCTCTCCGACGAGATGTGCGCGGCGATGCCGGGCCGGATCATCAACATCCACCACTCGTTCCTGCCCTCGTTCAAGGGCGCCCGCCCCTACCACCAGGCGCACGCCCGCGGGGTCAAGCTCATCGGCGCGACGGCGCACTACGTCACGGCGAGCCTCGACGAGGGGCCGATCATCGAGCAGGACGTCGTCCGCGCCGACCACACGATGACCCCGGACGACCTCGCCGCCGCCGGACGCGACGTCGAGGCCCAGGTGCTCTCCCGCGCCGTCCGCTGGCACGCCGAGCACCGGGTGCTGCTCAACGGCACGTCGACCGTCGTCTTCCGCTGAACCGGAACCCCTACGCGGGCACGGGGATCGCGACGCGCACGAGCCAGCCGCGCGTCCCGTGCGGCCCGGCGAACAGCGTGCCGCCGAGCGTCCGCACGCGGGCGTCGACCTCGGCGAGCGTGCCGCCGCGCACCGGCAGCGTGCGCGCGGGCCGCGGCGGGCCGCCGTCGATGACGCGGACGACGACGACGTCCCCGCCGATCTCCCGCTCGCGGCTGACCTCCACCTGCGCGCGCACCGCCGTCGAGTGCCGGCACACGTTGTCCAGCGCCGCGGCGACCACCTCGTAGGCGCACCGGTCGACGGCCCGCGGCAGCCGCCCGGCGTCCCCGCTCACCCCGACGGCGAGCCCCGTGTCGAGGTGCGCGAGGACGAGCTCGGGCACCCCGCCCAGGCCGCGGGGAGGCGTGCGCGGCAGGGCCTCGGCGCCGTCCTCGTCGAGCAGCGCCGTGACGACGCGCAACTCGGCCACGGCGTCGGCCCCGCGGCTCGACAGCTCCTCGAGGGCCGCCCGTGCCTCCACCTGCGCGCGGTGGTCGTAGGTGTCGATGAGGTGGCGCGCCAGCCGGGCGCGCCGGCTCATGGCGCCGAGCTCGCCGACGACGTGCGCGTGGACGTCCCGGACGATCCGCACCCGCTCGTCGGCGAGCCGCCGCTGGCGGCCCTGCTCGACCCACGCCTGGCGGCCCCGCTCGAGGTCGCGCCGCATCCGCAGCCCGTCCGCGAGCGCGACGACGGCGACGACGGCGGCCAGCGCGGCGCCCACCGCGGCCACCGCCGGCGGCCGCCCGGACACCGCGGAGCCGACCGCCGCGCCGAGCACCGCGAGGACCCCGACGACGACGGCCGCGCGCGCCCGGTCCGCGACGACGCAGCCGACGAGGACGACGGCCGGGGCCAGCGCCTCGGCGGCGAGCGGGTAGCCCGCCGCTACGTAGCCGGCGGCCGGGGCCGCCGCACCGGCGGCGCGCCAGACCGGCAGCCCGGAGCCGGCGACGAACGCGGCGGAGGCGAGGAGGAGGACGACGGCGAGGACGTCGAGGGGCCGGCGGTCCGGTTCCAGACGGTCCGCGGCGGCGGCTGCACCGAGCGTGACGACGGCGACGACCGCGGCGAGGCGCAGCCGCGCACCGGCCGGCACCGGCACGAGAGCGCGGGCCAGACGGAGCGCCGGCGCGGGAGGGGACGCCCGGTGCATGGGGGTCACGATAGGGGTTGCGACGCACCAAGATTGGTCACGGCGCGATCACACTACGAAGCGCACTCGCATGATCACCAAGAGTGCAGAAAGGCGCCTGTCCTGCGGCGTTCCGGACCCGACAGAGTCGGCCGTCCTCATCGAGGGTCCGGGTCCGGTGACGCTGCGTCGTCGGCGTCGGCGGCGCCGGCCTCGTCGGGCAGGGACGTCCGGAGCAGGTCGACGACGAGCCAGAGGACGAGCCCCACCCCGGCGAGGACGAGCAGCGACCCCAGGGCGGCGAGCGGCCCCGGCCGGACGTCGGTCACGGTGAGGAACGCGACGAGCAGGACGGGGGCGGCCACGAGCGGCAGCCGGCGGCGCTGGCCCGCGAAGCGCGCGGCCACGACGTCGTCGCCGACCCGGCGGGCGTGCGCCTCGACGCCGGTCGCGACGAGGAGGTAGCCGAACAGGGACGTCATCCCGGTGAAGGTCTGGGCGACCTCGAGCCACCGGACGTCCCCCGGGCGGACGACGTCGAGGAGGGAGACGAGCGCGACGACGGCGAGCGGCGGTACGAGCCGCGACCAGCCGGCCGCCGCGACGGCCCGCAGGACGACCGCCCACCCGAGGACGTCGGGGAGCAGGTCGACCGCGCCCACCGGGGTGGGGACGCGCGCGTCGAGGACGACGAGCAGCAGCCCCACCCCGAGGGCGGGCACCGGGACGGTGCGGGCGGTCTGGCTCAGGCGAGCGCCTTCGAGAGGTTCTCGTCGAGCGCGGCGAGGAACTCCTCGGTGGTCAGCCAGCCCTGGTCCGGGCCGACGAGCAGCGCGAGGTCCTTGGTCATCTTGCCGCTCTCGACGGTCTCGACGCAGACCCGCTCGAGGGTCTCGGCGAAGCCGGTGACCTCGGGCGTGCCGTCGAGCGTGCCGCGGTGCTTGAGGCCGCCGGTCCAGGCGTAGATCGACGCGATGGGGTTCGTCGACGTCGGCTTGCCCTGCTGGTGCTGGCGGTAGTGCCGGGTGACCGTGCCGTGGGCGGCCTCGGCCTCGACGGTCTTGCCGTCCGGCGTCATGAGCACGCTCGTCATGAGGCCGAGCGACCCGAAGCCCTGCGCGACGGTGTCGGACTGCACGTCGCCGTCGTAGTTCTTGCAGGCCCAGACGTAGCCGCCCTCCCACTTCATGGCCGCGGCGACCATGTCGTCGATGAGGCGGTGCTCGTAGGTGATGCCGGCGGCGTCGAAGTCGGCCTTGAACTCGGCCTCGAAGATCTCGGCGAAGATGTCCTTGAACTGGCCGTCGTAGGCCTTGAGGATCGTGTTCTTCGTCGACAGGTAGACCGGGTAGTTCCGCTTGAGGCCGTAGGAGAACGACGCCCGCGCGAAGTCGGCGATCGACTTGTTGAAGTTGTACATGCCCATCGCGACGCCACCCTCCGCCGGGTAGTTCGCGACGACGTGCTCGATCGGGGCCGAGCCGTCCTCGGGCGTGAACGTCACGGTGAGCTTGCCGGCGCCGGGGACCTTGAAGTTCGTCGCCTTGTACTGGTCGCCGTGGGCGTGACGGCCGATGACGATCGGCTTGGTCCAGCCCGGCACGAGCCGCGGGATGTTGCTGATGATGATCGGCTCGCGGAAGACGACACCGCCGAGGATGTTGCGGATCGTGCCGTTCGGCGAGACCCACATCTTCTTCAGGCCGAACTCCTCGACCCGCGCCTCGTCCGGCGTGATCGTCGCGCACTTGACGCCGACGCCGTACTGCTTGATGGCGTTCGCCGAGTCGATCGTCACCTGGTCGTCGGTGGCGTCGCGGTGCTCGATCCCGAGGTCGTAGTACTTGAGGTCGACGTCGAGGTAGGGGTGGATCAGGCGGTCCTTGATGAACTGCCAGATGATCCGCGTCATCTCGTCGCCGTCGAGCTCGACGACGGGGTTGGCGACCTTGATCTTGGCCACGAAAGGGCCCTCCTTCGGGTGGCACGCGGGCGTCGTTGCTGCTGCTTCACCCTACC
>JBQGCR010000734.1:0-6689 GCA_052038585.1 Kineosporiaceae bacterium | reverse complement strand
GGACCTGCGCGCCGTCGCGGCGGGCTCCCTGCCGCTGCTGCGGGACCGCACCCGATCAGCGGGCCGGGCGCTCTACGCGGCGACGCCGTCCGGCACGCCGCTGTGGCTCGCGACCGGGGTCTACGAGCTCAACCGTTCATGATCACGCCTCAACCCTTCATGATCACGGGCGAAGGGGGCGGGGCACCTAGGCCGGGAGGAGGGTGGTCGCCAGCACGTCGTGGGCTCGGGTGAGGACGCCGGGGTCGAGGTCGCGGCCGGACCGCAGGCGGACGAGCAGGCGCCGCACGGAGAGCACGAGGACGCCGTCGATCCGCAGCAGGCCGCCGAAGACCGGCCAGCGCGCCTCGACGAGGCAGAGCACCGGGTGCACGGGGACGCCGTCGAGGCCGGCGTCGTCGAGCACGGACCGGACGGCACGCACCCGCTCGCCGAGGGTGTCGACGAGCGGCGTGCAGTCGCGGGAGCCGACGACGAGCCGGCGGGCGGCGGAGGCGCCGAGCCCGCGCGGACCCTCGATCCGGGGCACCCCGACGAAGGACTGCGCGTCGATGACGTGGACGCCGGCCGGCGTCACCGCGACGTGGTCGATCGGCAGCGGGAGCCCCTCGACCCGCCGGCGGTGCAGCATGCGCACCCCGGTCGCCTCGGTGCGCTCCAGCCGCAGGGCCAGGAGCGCCTCGCCGTCGGTCCCGCCGCGCCACGCTGCCATACCGGTCCATCGGCAGGGCGGCGAGATCGATTGAGCGACACCGCTTCTACGGCGTCCAGCGGTACTCGACCTCGGGCCGTCCCGTGCCCCCGAGCCTCTGGGACCGCGCGGCGAGCCGGGTCGCGACGAGGTGCTCGAGGTAGCGCCGCGCGCTGACCCGGGACAGGCCGACGGCCTGCGCCACCTCGGCCGCCGACCGCGGCTGCGCCGCCTCCCGCAGGGACGCCACGACCCGCTCGAGCGACTCGCTCGACATGCCCTTCGCCGCCGGCGCCGGCGCGTCGACGGCCCGCGCCGTCGCGAGCAGCCGGTCCACCTCGTCCTGCCCGGCCGCCGCCCCGTCCCGCAGCAGGTCGGCCCGGTACTCCCGGTACCGGTCGAGGCGCTCGCGCAGCGCGGCGAACGCGAACGGCTTGAGCAGGTACTGGACGATCCCCTGCGCGACCGCCGCCCGGACGACCGCGAGGTCCCGGGCCGAGGTGACGGCGATGACGTCGGTCGTGTCCCCGCGGGCCCGCAGCGCCCGGACGACGTCGGTGCCGTGCAGGTCCGGCAGGTTCATGTCGAGGAGCACGAGGTCGACGCCGACGGTCCCGACCAGGCGCACCGCCTCGGCCCCGCTGTGCGTCACGGCGACCACCTCGAACCCCGGCACCCGCTCGACGTAGACGGCGTGCGCCTTCGCCGCGAGCGGGTCGTCCTCGACGACGAGCACCCGGATCGTCGCGCTCACGGCGCCACCCGGGTCGCGGCCCCGACGAGCGGCAGCGACACCGTGAGCACCGCACCGCCCTCGGGGTGGTCGCCGACCTCGACCGAGCCGCCGTGCCGCCGCGCGGCGGCGCGCACGAGCGCGAGCCCGAGCCCGCGGCCGGACGACGACGCCGACGCCTCCTTCGTCGTCCAGCCCCGGGCGAAGGCCTGCTCGACGACGGCCGGCGGGATCCCGGGACCGCTGTCGGCGACGGCGATCCGCAGCGTCCCGTCGACGACCCCGGCCCGGACCTCGACCCAGCGCGGCGCCGGCTCGGCCGCGGCGGCGTCGATCGCGTTGTCGACGAGGTTGCCGAGGATCGTCACGAGGTCGCCGGCGTCGACCGCCCCCTCGGGCACCTCGAGGTCGTCCGGCAGCCTCAGCTCGACGCCGCGCTCGGAGGCCTGGGTCGACTTGCCGAGGAGGAACGCCGCGACGACCGGCTCGCCGACGGCCGCGACCACCTGGTCGGTGAGCACCTGGGCGCGCTCGAGCTCGGCGGTCGCGAGGTCGACCGCCCGCTGCGGCTCGCCGATCTCGATGAGGCTGACGACGGCGTGCAGCCGGTTGGCCGCCTCGTGCGCCTGCGAGCGCAGCGACTCCGCCATGCTCCGCACCGAGTCGAGCTCGCCGGACAGCGTGAGCAGGTCGGTGTGGTCCCGCAGGGTGACGACGCTGCCGAGCAGCCGCCCCTCCCACCGGGCCGGGGCCTGCGAGACGACGACGACGCGGTCCCCCGCGAGGTGCACCTCGTCGGTCCGCCGCCCGCCGTCCGCGAGCGCCGAGCCGAGGCCGGCCGGCAGCCCGACCTCGCCGACCGGGCGGCCGACCGCGTCGTCCCCGAGCGCGAGGAGCCGGCGCGCCTCGTCGTTGAGCAGCTGGATGCGTCCGGCCGGGTCGAGGAGCACGAGGCCCTCGCGCACCGCGTGGAGCATCGCGTCGTGGAACTCGTACATCCGGCTCAGCTCGGCCGGCCCGAGACCGTGGGTCTGCCGGCGCAGCCGCCGCGCGAGCAGGCCGGCGACGACGACGCACGCCGCGAGCGCGACGAGCCCGGCGCCGAGGAGCACCGGCACCTGCCGCGCGACCTCGGCGCCGACCGCCGCCGTCGGGATGCCGACCGAGACGAGGGCGACGACGTCGCCGGCCCCGTCATCCCGGCCGTCCCGCACCGGGACGACGGCCCGCACCGACTCGCCGAGCGTCCCGGTGTACGTCTCGCTGAAGTCGCGCCCCGCGACGGCCTCCTCGGTGTGGCCGACGAACGTCCGGCCGATCTGTCGGGTGTCCGGGTGGGTCCAGCGGGTGCCGTCGGTGCCCATGACGACGACGAACGACGTCCCGGTCCGGGCCCGCACCTCCTCGGCGAGGGGCTGCAGCGCCGCCGTGCGGGCCGCCGGGGTCAGCGCGGGGTCCGTCGCGGCGGCCACGACCTCGGGCAGCTCGGCGACGCTGCGCGCGACGGCGAGCGCCTGCCGGTCGGCCGCGGTGGCCGCCGCCTCGCGCGCCTGCACGTACGCCGCGGCGATGCCCGCGGCGACGACGACGGCGAGCGCCGTCGCGAGGAGCACGAGCATCTGCCGGGCGAGGCTCCACTGCCTCGGGTCCGGCCGGCGCGCACGCACGGAGGTCACCCGTGAACAGTACGACCACAAGAGTGACCTGGGTCTCACGCACGACGAGGGTGGCGCAGTGGCCCGGGTCACCCCGGGCGGACTCGAGGAGGAGACGCCATGAGCAGCACCACCGTCAACGGCACGCAGCCGCCGGCCGGCCCGACGCCGCCGGCCAAGAGGGACCGGACCCACTGGCTCTACATCGCGGTCATCGTGGCCGTCGTCGCCGGCGTCGTCGTCGGTCTCGTGCTCCCCGACCTCGGGGTGGCGCTCAAGCCGCTCGGCACGGCGTTCGTCGCCCTCATCAAGATGATGATCTCGCCGATCATCTTCTGCACCATCGTCCTCGGCGTCGGCTCGGTCCGGCAGGCCGCCAAGGTCGGCAAGGTCGGCGGGCTCGCCCTCGGCTACTTCATCGGCATGTCGACGGTCGCGCTGGCGATCGGCCTCGTCGTCGGCAACCTCATCCACCCCGGCGAGGGCCTCGCGCTCGGCGCCGACCTCGAGGGGGCGGGCGCGGCCGCCGCCGGCACCGGGCACACGACGACGACGGACTTCCTCCTCGGGATCATCCCGACGTCGCTGCTGTCCGCGCTCACCGGCGGCGAGGTGCTCCAGACCCTCTTCGTCGCGCTCTTCGTCGGCTTCGCCCTCCAGGCGATGGGCGACTCGGGCCAGCCGATCCTGCGCGGCGTCAAGCACGTCGAGCGGCTCGTCTTCCGGATCCTGTCGATGATCATGTGGGCGGCCCCCGTCGGCGCGTTCGGCGCGATGGCCGCCGTCGTCGGCGCGACCGGCGTCGACGCCCTGAAGTCGCTCGCGCAGATCATGCTCGGCTTCTACGCGACGTGCTTCCTCTTCGTCGTCATCGTCCTGGGCGTCCTGCTGCGGGCCGTCACGGGCCTGTCGATCTTCTCGATGTTCCGCTACCTCGCCCGCGAGTACCTGCTCATCGTGTCCACGTCGTCGTCGGAGTCCGCCCTGCCGCGGCTCATCGCGAAGATGGAGCACGCCGGCGTCTCCCGGCCGGTCGTCGGCATCACCGTCCCGACGGGCTACTCGTTCAACCTCGACGGCACGGCGATCTACCTGACGATGGCCTCGCTCTTCATCGCCTCGGCCCTCGGCGACCCGCTGAGCGTCGGCGAGCAGGTCTCCCTCCTGCTGTTCATGATCATCGCCTCGAAGGGCGCCGCCGGGGTGACCGGCGCGGGCCTGGCGACGCTCGCGGGCGGCCTCCAGTCGCACCGCCCCGACCTCGTCGACGGCGTCGGGCTCATCGTCGGCATCGACCGCTTCATGTCCGAGGCGCGCGCCCTGACGAACTTCTCCGGCAACGCCGTCGCGACCTTCCTCATCGGGGCCTGGACCGGCGAGCTCGACCGCACCCGGGCGCACGCCGTGCTCAACGGCGACCTGCCGTTCGACGAGACGACCCTGCTCGACGAGGACGACCACGGCGAGCGGGCGGGCGCCGAGCACGGCTCGGCGACGGCCCGCGCCGAGGACACGGTCGACCTCACGACGAGCGGCGTCACGCGGCACTGACCTGACCGGGCGAACCCGCCCGGCAAACCTCCTCGACGACGGCGGCCCGCACGGACCCTGGGACGGTGACCAACCGTCCGGGCCCGCGCGCGGCCGCCGTCGTCGTCTGCGCCCTCGCCCTGCTCGGCCTCGGGGCGGCCTCCCCCGCCGCCGCCGTCGCCGACCGGACCGTGGCGTTCTGGAGCATGGACGAGCCGGCGGGAGCCACGGTGCTGCGCGACAGCAGCGGCAACGGCGTGCACGGCGTCGTCGGCGCGGACGTCACGGCAGGCACCGTCGTCGCCGGCGCCACGGCGCACCGCTTCGCGACCGTCCTGCCGGGCGAGCAGAAGGCCTACCCCGGGCACGTCGACCGGGTGCCGCACCGGGCCGAGCTCAACCCGGACGCCGGCGACTGGTCGCTGGAGATCCGGTTCCGCACGTCGTACGCCTTCGGCAACATCGTCCAGAAGGGCCAGGGCGGCACCCGCGGCGGGTACGTCAAGCTCCAGGCCCCGGGCGGCTACCCGGGCTGCCTGTTCCGCGGCGGCGACGGCGCGTCCCGCACCGGCTGGGCGAACACCCGCGTCGACGACGGCCTGTGGCACACGATCCGCTGCGTCCGGACGCCCACCTACGTCGAGATGTACCTCGACGGGGTCCGGACGAGCCGCGCCAACGGGCCGACCGGGACCATCGCCAACACGTGGGACCTGACGGTCGGCGGCAAGGGAACGTGCGACGGCGTCGACGTCACGTGCGACTACTTCGTCGGGGACGTCGACTGGCTGCGCATCGAGAAGGGCTCGGGCGGCGTGGCGAACGCCGCGCCCGTCGCCGCCCTGGCGCTCACGTGCACCGGGCTCGTCTGCGACGCCGACGCGCGCGGGACGACGGACGCCGACGGCGCGGTCCAGCGGCACGTCGTCGGCTGGGGCGACGGGACCGTCGACGACACCGGCAGCGTCCCCGCCGTCCGGCACACCTACCCGCGCGCCGGCACGTGGCCGGTCACCCTCCCGGTGACCGACGACCGGGGTGCGACGTCGACGACGACGACGTCCGTCACCGTCGCCCCTGTGCCCGAACGGGTCTCGTTCGTCGGCGCCGCCTCGGTGGCCGCGACGACGAGCCGCCCCGGCGTCGCGCTGCCCGCCGTCGCCGAGGGCGACACCCTGCTGGCGTTCCTCAGCCAGAACACGACCGCGACCCGCACCCCGCCGACGGGATGGACCGAGATCGCCTCGCAGGCAGGCGGTTTCGGCCGGACCACGCTCTACCGGCGCACCGCGGCCGCCGGCGACGCCGGCTCCACCGCCGTCTTCGGCCTCTCCGCGCAGAGCAAGGCCGTGCTCGACGTCGTCGCCTACCGGGGCCTGGCCCCGGCCGCGCCCGTCACCGTCGCCGCGGCGGCCCCCGCCGGCCTGTCGGCGGTCCGCACCACCCCGCCGGTCACCGTCGGCACCGACCTCACCTGGGCGCTGTCGTACTGGGTGCACGGCGACGCGACGACGACGGCGCTGGCCGCGCCCGCCGGCGTCACCGTCCGCGCCGTCGCCTCGGGCACCGGCTCCGGCCACCTGACGACGCTGCTCGCCGACTCAGGCGTCACCGTCCCCCGCGGCCCGTCCGGCGGCCTCACCGCCACCGCCCCGGCGGCGAGCACGACCGCGACCACGTGGACGCTCCTGCTGCACCCGGCTGCCTGAGCCGACTCCTCGAGCCGCGTCGCCGGTCAGACGAAGACCGCGGCCGTCCAGACGTGGAGCAGGCCGTACGCGCGGAACGGCCGCCACGGCTCGGCCCGGGCGACCACCTCGGCGGCCGCCCGGAGGCCGAGGGCACGGCGCAGCACGAGGTCGCCCGCGGGCAGCGCGTCGGCGTCGCGCAGCACCCGGACCGCGACGTAGTCGACCGTCCACGGGCCGATCCCGGGCACGGCGTGCAGCCGCCGGCGGACCCCGGCGTGGTCGGCGTCCGGCGCGAGCACCAGCCCGGACGCGCACTCGACGGCGAGCGCGTGGACGGTCCGGGCCCGCGCGCCGGTGACGCCGGTCGCCGCCCGCACCGCGTCCGGTCC
>JBQGCR010000733.1:0-1589 GCA_052038585.1 Kineosporiaceae bacterium | reverse complement strand
CCGTCGTCGTCACCGACGCCGACGGCCGTCGTGCGAGCGGGACGGTGACGGTCCGGGTCACCCGGTGAGCCGCAGCCGGAGGACCGGGGCGGGTCGCTAGGGCAACGACCAGTCGACCGGACCCGCCCCCTGCTGCGCGTGCAGCGCGTTCGCGCGGCTGAACGGCCGGCTGCCCAAGAAGCCGCCGCTCGCGGACAGCGGGCTCGGGTGCACGCTCTCGACGCGGGGGACGTCCCCGAGGAGGGGGCGCAGCGCCTGCGCGTCGCGGCCCCAGAGGACGGCGACGAGCGGCGTCCCGCGGGCGGCGAGCGCCCGGACCGCCTGGTCGGTCACGGCCTCCCAGCCCTTGCGCCGGTGCGAGCCCGCGGCGCCCGGCCGCACGGTGAGGACCCGGTTGAGCAGCAGGACGCCCTGCCGCGTCCACGGCGTGAGGTCGCCCGACGCCGGCGCGGGGCAGCCGGTGTCGGCGACGAGCTCGCGGAAGACGTTCGCCAGGCTGCGCGGCAGCGGGCGCACGTCCGGCGCGACGGAGAACGACAGCCCGACCGGGTGGCCCGGCGTCGGGTACGGGTCCTGGCCGACGACGAGCACCCGGACGTCGGCGAAGGGCTGGGTGAAGGCCCGCAGGACGTGCTCGGGCGCGGGCAGGTACCCGCGGCCGGCGGCGACCTCCGCCTCGAGGAAGCCGCCGAGCGCGGCGAGCGTCCCGGCGACCGGCTCGAGCGCCGTCGCCCAGCCGGGCTCGACGAGCTCGCTCGCAGGACGGGACACGGGGGCCGAATGTACCGTCCGTCCATGACGACCACCGCACCCGACCGGCCGACCGGCGACCTGCCCGCCCGGGTCGTCGCGGCCGACGACCGTCTCCTCGCCGAGCTCACCGCGGGGACGGTGGTGAGCGCCGTGGCGGGCGTCGCCGTGTGGGCGGTGGGCCGCCGCCGCGGGGACGCCGTCCTGAGCCGCTTCGGCCGGCAGACGCTCGGCTGGGCGGGCGTCGACGCCCTCGTCGTCGCGCTCGGCCGCGCGCAGCGCACCGTCCCGGCGGACGACGACGCCGCCCGGGCGCAGGCCGCGCGCCTGGCCCGGGTCACGGGCCTCAACGCCCTCGCCGACGTCGGCTACCTCGCGAGCGCCGCCGTCGTCGCCTCGCCGCGGCTGCCGCGCTGGACGCCCGCGCGGCGCGGCGACGCGGCCGCCGTCGCCGTCCAGGCGCTCTTCCTCCTCGCCCTCGACACGCGCCATGCGCTGCGGGTCCGCCGCCTACAGTGACCGTCATGAACGCCGCCCGGATGCACGTCTTCGACGACTCGATGGAGTCCCTCGGCCAGGCCGTCCTCGACTACGCCCGGGAGCGGCTGCGCCTGGACCCCGTCCCGCTCGACGGCCCGCGCACGCCCGCCGAGCTCGAGGCGGAGGTCGGCGCGACGATCACCAAGGAGGGCCTCGGCCCGGAGGTCCTCGAGCTCTTCGCCGAGCGGCTCGCGAAGGCCTGCATCTCCATCGACCACCCGCGGTACCTGTCGTTCATCCCCGCGGCGCCCACCGAGGCCGCGACCCTGTTCGACCTCGTCGTCGGCGCGTCGTCGATC
>JBQGCR010000732.1:0-3080 GCA_052038585.1 Kineosporiaceae bacterium | reverse complement strand
GGCGCCGTCGTCGCGTGGGCCGCGACCGCGGAGGTGCGGCACGGGGTGCTGCTGCGCTCCTTCCTGCTGCGCCCGAGGGCGGGTGGCCTCGTCGCCGCCCGGGCGGCCGCCGCCGCCGGCCTCGCGGTCGTCCTCGCGCTGCTCGCCGGGACCGCCTGCGTCGCCGTGGTCCTCGCGTGGGGACCGCCCACGGCCACCGCGCCGTCGGCGGGCACGGTCGCCGTCGCGCTGGCGCTGCACTGCTGCGCCGTCGTCGCCTGGACCCTCGCGTGCCTCGGGGCCGCGCTGCTCGGCCGCGGCTCGGTCTGGCCGGTCGCGCTCGCGCTGCTGTGGCCCCTGGCCGTGGAGAACGTCCTCGGCACGGCGGCGCGGCTGTCCGGCCTGCCGCCGCTCGCCGAGGCGGCCGGGCTGCTCCCGGGCCGGGCGGCGTGGGCGCTGCAGGTGCCGATGTCCGCGGCGCCGGGCGCGACCCACCTGCTGTCGGGCGAGGGGCTCGCCGCGGCGCCGGTCGGCGCGCTCGTGCTCGCCGGCCTCGCGGCGGGCGCCCTGCTCGCCGGCCGTCGCGTCGTCGAGGTCCGCGGGCCGGCCCACGCCGCCTGACGCGCCGACGTCAGCGGTGGCGGGTGGGGTCCGTGTGCTGCTGCTCGAGGAGGGCCACGAGGTACTCGCCGTAGCCGCTCTTGCGCAGCGGCTCCGCGAGCTCGCGGAGGCGGTCGTCGTCGACCCAGCCCTCGCGCCAGGCGATCTCCTCGATGCAGCCGATCTTGAAGCCCTGCCGGTCCTCGATGACCTGGACGAACTGCGCGGCGTCCATCATCGAGGCGTGCGTGCCGGTGTCGAGCCACGCGGTGCCGCGGTCGAGCACCGTCACCGAGAGCGTGCCGCGGCGCAGGTACTCGTCGTTGACGGCGGTGATCTCGAGCTCGCCACGGGCGCTGGGCGTGATGGACCGCGCGATGTCGAGCACGTCGTTGTCGTAGAAGTACAGCCCCGGCACCGCGTAGGACGACTTGGGCTCGGCCGGCTTCTCCTCGATCGAGAGCACCGTGCCGTCCGTGTCGAACTCGACGACGCCGTAGTCGCGCGGGTTGTTCACGTGGTAGGCGAAGACGGCCCCGCCGACGACGTCGGCGTTGCGGCGCAGCGCGGTCCCCAGCCCCGTGCCGTAGAAGATGTTGTCGCCCAGGGCGAGCGCCACCTTCTCGTCGCCGACGAAGTCCGCCCCGATGAGGAACGCCTGGGCCAGGCCCTCGGGCCGCGGCTGCACGGCGTACTCCAGACGCATGCCGAGCTCGGAGCCGTCCCCGAGCAGCCGGCGGAACTGGTCGCTGTCCTCCGGGGTCGTGATGACGAGGATCTCCCGGATGCCGGCCATCATGAGCGTCGACAGCGGGTAGTAGATCATCGGCTTGTCGTACACCGGCATGAGCTGCTTGCTCACGCCCTTGGTGATCGGGTACAGCCGCGTGCCGGAGCCGCCGGCGAGGATGATCCCGCGCATGGTCGCCAACGCTACTGCACGCCGGCGCGGCGTCAGCGCGAGGCGCGCAGGCGGCCGACGAGCTGCTCGACGACGGTGTCGAGCGGCTCGCCCATCGAGTGGGCCGCGAGGGGCTCGTAGCCGCCCGGACCCTGCTGCGCCGCCCGTCGGACGGCGTCGGCGAGGGCGTCGGCCAGGGCGACCGGCTCGGCCGCCACGGCCTCGATCCGCGGGTGCATGCCGCTGCGGACGCCGTCGAGGTCGTTCGTCACCGCGAGCGCCCCGGACACCGCCGCCTCGAGCGGCGGGTGGCTGGGGTGCGGGCTGAACATGAGCGACAGCGCGACGTCGGTCTCGGCGAGGAGCTGGTAGTACCCGTCCCAGGGCAGGACGCCGCGGGTCTCGACGGGCTGGCCGCCGGGCAGCGTGAACGGCTCGTGCTGCTCCCCGGCGCAGACCAGGCGCCACGGGACCCCTTCTGCCGCAAGGGAGACCGAGGCCGCGCGCAGCGCCGTGACGCCGAGGGCGAAGAGGTTGCGCGGCTTGCGCGGCCGCGCGTAGAAGAACACCCGCGTGACGTGCTCGCGGCGGCGCTCGGCCGCCACCCGCTCCAGCCGCGCGTCGTCGAGGTGCGGTGCGAGGACGAGCCCCTGCGCGCTCTCCTCGCCCTCGCGCTCGACGAGGTACCGGCTGAGGGGCGCGGAGTTGACGACGTGGTGGAAGCCGACGTGGTACGTCGAGCGGGTCAGCGAGTGCTCGACGGACCACGGGTGGAAGCCGGGCTCGTAGTCCTGGATGAAGTACACGACCCGGTCCGGGTCGAGGACGCCGAGCCGGGTGGCGACCTCGGCCGCGTGCGCCGTCGTCCAGTACGTGACGACCCACAGGTCGTCGGGGCTCACCGTGGTGTGCTCGAGCAGCGGCTGGGGGACGACGGACAGCGGCGGCACCGGGCGGTCGTCGGCGAGGAACGCCCGCACGGCCCGCTCCCGCGGGCCCGCCGGGGCCGCGTCGAAGGGGACGACGCGCAGCGGGCGGCCCAGGGACGTCGCCAGGCGCCGGGCGAGCTGCAGGGCGGTCGCCAGCCCCGCGAAGATCGAGCTCGGGTCCAGGGGCGGGACGACGAGGTTGACCGCCGGCGGCACGTCCCCCGTCCGGACCGCCGAGAGGAAGAGGCTGGACCGGGTCAGCGAGCGGTAGACCTCGGCACCGGCCGGCAGGAGCTCCGCGGCGGCGGGCCGGGTGCCCTTGCCCGTCACCGGCGCGGGCCCCGTCGGGACGACCGGGCGGCGTCCCGTGCGGGCCGCCACCCGTCGTCGGGCCGAGCGCACGGCCCGGACCGGCAGCGGGAGGGGCTCCTTCCCGTTCGCCGTCGTGCGGGGTCGCGAGGTGCTCATCGGGTGCTCTCCGGTGGGGCGGTGGGGGAGGTGCGGCGGGCGAGCCAGGTCCGCACGGCGTCGACCGCCGGGGTGCCCGCGGGGACCGCGGCGGGGTCGTGGCGGACGGGGACCCCGCGCGCGGCGAGCGCCGCGAGGACGGCCGCTGCCAGGGCCGTGCCCGTCGTCGCGTCCGGCGTCGCGTCCGGCGTCGCGTCCGTCGG
>JBQGCR010000731.1:0-1588 GCA_052038585.1 Kineosporiaceae bacterium | reverse complement strand
GCCCGCGCGCCAGTCGGCCCGCCAGCGGCGGCCGCCGTCGGTGACGGTGACGTCGGTCGCCCGGTGGCCGAGCGCGTCGAGGACGGCGCGGTCGCCGGCGAGCGTCCCGCGGACCGGCCCGTCGGCGAGCGGCGTCGGTGCCGGGGCGTCGAGGAGGACACCGGCCGCCAGGAGCGCGACCACGCCCGCCCCGACGGCCAGGCGCAGGCGCGGCCGGCGCGCCGGCGCGGGCCCCGGCTCGTCGCCGGGCCGGCCGACCTCCCCGAGCTCGACCTCGACGACGTCGCCCACGGCGTGAGGCTACGCCCGCCGGCGTCGCGGGCTACCGCTGCGGGCCGGCCACGACGCTGACGAGCGGCTCCCCCGCGGCGTACCGGCCGAGCTGGGCGGCGAGGAAGCGCTGCGCCCGGGGGAAGAACGCGCTCGTGTTGCCGCCGACATGCGGGGTGACGAGGACGCCCGGCGTCGTCCACAGCGGGTGGTCCGCGGGCAGCGGCTCGGGGTCGGTGACGTCGAGGGCGGCGCGCAGCCGGCCGCTCGCGCACTCCGCGACGAGGGCCTCGGTGACGACGACGGGGCCGCGGGCGACGTTGACGACGAGCGCGCCGTCCGGCAGCGCGGCGAGGAACCCGGCGTCGACGAGGCCGCGCGTCGCGTCCGTCAGGGGGCAGGCGAGGACGACGACCTCGGCGGACGGGAGGAGGTCCGGCAGCTCGTCGGCGGCGTGGACGTGCCCGTCGGCGTCGTCCCGTGCGCGGGTCCCGACCCGGACGAGGTCGACCTCGAACGGCCGGAGCCGGTGCGCCACAGCGGTTCCGACACCGCCGACCCCGACGACGAGCACCCGCCGGTCGGCGAGCGACGGGCGGCGGGCGGCCTCCCAGGCGCCCCGGGTCGCGGCGACGGCCGCCTCCCCGATCCCCCGCTGGGCGGCGACCGCGAGGCCGACGGCGAGCTCGGCCGTCGACGCGTCGTGCACGCCGGCCGCGGTGCACAGCGTCACGCCGTCCGGCAGGTGCGGCACGACGTTGTCGAAGCCCGCCGTCAGGGTCTGGACGACCTCGAGCCCCTCGACGTCGGCCAGCCGGGGCAGCGCCTCGGCCGCGCCCATGTACGGCAGGACGACGAAGGGCACCGGGCCCGGCGCCGGGGACGCCATGTCCCACACCGTCACGGGCAGCGGCGGCGGGTCGCCGAGGGCGTCGAGCCAGACCTGCTCGGGGACGGTCGCGGAGGGCTTCGGCACGACGTCGAACCTACCCGCACCTACGGTGGAGGCATGGTCGCCGTGACACCGTCGCGCCGCCGCGGGCGCCTGCCCGCCGTCGTCGCCGCCGTCGCCGTCGGGCTCGCCGGGTGCTCGGGCCCGGACGACGGCGGGACGTCCGAGGCGCTGCCGCCGTCGTCGTCCCCGTCCTCCTCCCCGACCACGGCCACGCCGAGCCCGTCGGCGGGCAGCCCGACGACGTCCGGGACGCCCTCCTCCACCCCGACCCGCACCGGCCTGCCGGACGCGGCCCTCGGAGCCGCCCTGGCCCGCGACCTCGAGGCGCCGTGGGGCGTCGCCGTGGCGCCCGACGGCACCGCC
>JBQGCR010000730.1:0-19856 GCA_052038585.1 Kineosporiaceae bacterium | reverse complement strand
GATCGAGCGCATGGCCGAACCCGCTCAGGCACCCGCCGTCGTCCGCACGCCCGGCACCACGACCGTCGGCGTCGTCGGCGCCGGCATCCTCGGGCTCGCGATCGCGCGCCGGCTCCAGCAGGTCATGCCCGGAGCCGAGGTGACGGTGCTCGACAAGGAGACGACGGTCGCCGCGCACCAGACCGGGCACAACAGCGGCGTCGTCCACGCGGGCCTGTACTACGTGCCCGGCTCGCTCAAGGCGACGCTCTGCCGGCGCGGCATGGCGATGATGAAGGAGTACACGGCCGAGAAGGGCATCCCCTACGACGAGTGCGGCAAGCTCGTCGTCGCCCGGGACGCCTCGGAGCTGCCCGCGCTGCAGCGCATCGAGGAGCGCGCCACCGAGAACCGCGTGCCGGACCTGCGCCGGCTCGACGCCCGCAGCGCGCTGCGCGAGGTCGAGCCGAACGTCGAGGGCGTCGCCGCCCTCCTGTCGCCGCGCACGGCGATCACGGACTTCGTCGCCGTCGCGCGGGCCTACGCCGCGGACGTCGAGGCCGCCGGTGGCCGGGTGCGCCTCGGCGTCGAGGTGGTGGGCGTCGACCGGTCCGCCGCCGGCGTCGCGCTGACCACGTCGGGCGGGGAGCACCTGCGCTTCGACCGCGTCATCCTCTGCGGCGGGCTGCACTCGGACCGGCTCGCGCGCTGGGCGGGCGACGAGGCGGGCCCGGCGATCATCCCGTTCCGCGGCGAGTACTACACGCTCGTGCCGCACCGCACGGACCTCGTGCGCGGCCTCATCTACCCCGTGCCGGACCCGGCGTACCCGTTCCTCGGCGTCCACTTCACCCGCCGGGTCGACGGCCGGGTCGACGTCGGTCCCAACGCCGTCCTCGCCCTGGCCCGGGAGGGCTACCGGCGGCGCGACGTCCGCCCGGGCGACCTGCGGGAGATCCTCTCCTGGCCCGGCATGCGGCCGCTCGCGCGCAAGCACTGGAGGATGGGGCTCGGCGAGTTCGCCGGGTCCGCGAGCCGCCGGCTCTTCCTCGACCGGGCCCGCGCGTACGTGCCCGACCTCGCGGCGGACGACGTCGAGCCCGCGCCCGCCGGCGTCCGCGCCCAGGCCGTCGACGCCGACGGCAGCCTCGTCGACGACTTCCGCATCTCGGTCCTCGGGCCGGTCACGGCGCTGCGGAACGCCCCCTCCCCCGCCGCGACGTCGTCCCTCGCGATCGCCGAGCACGTCGTCGACCGGGTGCTGGAGAGCATCACCGCCTGACGTCATTCCGTGTTCAACCAGTCACTTGGCGTCACCGTTACATGACGAAAAGATGAAGAAAACCGGCCGAATCGTGTGCCAACTGTGAACTGACCCACGAATCGCCCCGAATCCCCATGGTCTTCTCGCGTTCTGCAAACATCGCGCTTTTTCTCCACATAGCGTTGGCAGGGCCGGACCGACGACGGACCCGGCGCCGCGCGGAGGGACCGGGGGGTCCCGTCCGCTGCCGCTTCTGACCGCCCATCAGAGCCTGCCCGGGGGGAATCGCGTTGACGACGTCGGACATCTCGCACGACAGACCGCTCAGCACCTCCGCGCCCGTCCTGCCCGCCTCGACCGCGCCGACCACCCCGACCGCCGCGGAGGCCGCTCCCCGCACCGGGGCGACGTCCACGGCGCGTCGCCGGCCCGCGGGGCCGTGGTGGCTCCGGCACGGCGTGCGCCCGTTGCTGCTCGCCGCCGACGGGCTGGCCCTCGGCGCGGCCCTGCTCGTCGAGGGCGCCCGGACGAGCACGCTCGTCTTCGCCGGGCTCTTCCTCGCCCTGCTGGCCGCCGGCGGCCTCTACCGCTCGCGGCTGTCGCTGTCGATCCTCGACGACACCCCGCGGATCTCGGGCCGCTGGCTCGCCGCGCTCGCGCTCACGGTCCTCGCGCAGGCCTCGCTCAACCGGGTGCGCTGGGGCGACGAGATCGTCGACTGGCGCGTCGTCGGGGCTGCGGCCATCGCGCTCGGCTGGATGATCGCCCTGCGCGCAGCCGCCTACGCCTTCGTGCGGGTGCTGCGCCGCCGCAAGCGGGTGGCCCACCGCACCCTCGTGCTCGGCGCCGGCCAGGTCGGGACGCAGGTGGTGCAGACCCTCCAGGCGCACCCGGAGTACGGCCTGGAGCCCGTCGGCTTCCTCGACAACGACCCGCTCATGGCGCTGACCGACCCCGCGCTGCCGGTGCTCGGCGACACCGCCCACCTCGCGGACGTCCTGCGCCGCGACGACATCCACAACGTCGTCGTCGCGTTCACCTCGCAGCGGGAGTCGACGATGGTCGACCTCATCCGCACGTGCGACCGCCTCCAGTGCGAGATCTTCCTCGTGCCGCGCCTGTTCGAGGTGCACCACGTGAGCGAGGACATGGACACCGTCTGGGGGCTGCCGCTCGTCCGGCTGCGCCGGCGGACCTACCGCAGCCGCGGCTGGCACGTGAAGCGGATGGTCGACATCGCCTTCGCCGCGGGCGCCCTGCTCGTGCTCTCGCCGCTGCTCCTGCTCGTCGCGCTGCTCGTCCGCCTCGAGGGCGGGCCCGGGATCCTGTTCCGGCAGCTGCGGGTCGGCGCGGACGGCCGTGAGTTCGAGCTGCTCAAGTTCCGCTCGCTGCGCCCCGCGGACGAGACCGAGTCGGCCACCCGGTGGAACGTCGCCAACGACCACCGGATGGGCCCGGTCGGCAAGTTCCTGCGGACGACGTCGATCGACGAGCTGCCCCAGCTGCTCAACATCCTGCGCGGGGAGATGAGCCTCGTCGGCCCCCGGCCCGAGCGGCCGCACTTCGTCGAGCAGTTCACCCGCGACTACCCGCACTACGTCGCCCGCCACCGCGTCCCCTCGGGGCTGACCGGCTGGGCGCAGGTGCACGGCCTGCGCGGGGACACCTCGATCGCCGACCGGGCGCGCTTCGACAACTACTACATCGAGAACTGGTCGCTCTGGCTCGACGCCAAGATCCTCCTGCGCACCGTGGGCAGCGTCGTCCGCGGGCAGGGCGGCTGACCCACCGAAGGCCCTCAGGCGCACGGGAACGGCCCCGCGCGCTCCGTTGCACGGCGCACACCCGATGGAAGGACGCATGAACGAGACCCTGGACGTGTCGCAGACCCCCGTCGTCATCCTCTGCGGAGGCATGGGCACCCGGCTGCGGGAGGCGAGCGAGAAGCTGCCCAAGCCGCTCGTCGACATCGGCGGCCGGCCCATCCTCTGGCACATCATGAAGACCTACCGCGCCCACGGGTTCCGTCGGTTCGTGCTGTGCCTGGGCTACAAGAGCGAGGCCATCAAGCGGTACTTCCTCGACTACCGCGAGCACGCCTCGGACTTCACGCTGCGCCCGGGCGAGGACCTGCCCCAGTTCCACTCCCGCAAGGACATGGAGGACTGGGAGGTCACGTTCGTCGAGACGGGCCTGACGACCGGGACGGGGGCGCGCGTGCGCCGGGTGGCCGACCACCTCGACACCGACCACTTCATGCTCACGTACGGCGACGGCATCGGGGACATCGACCTGCCGGCCCTCGTCCGCACGCACCTCGACGGTGGCCGCATCGGCACCGTCACCGGTGTGCACCCGGCGAGCCGCTACGGCGAGATGCACGTCGCCGACGGCCGCGTGCAGGAGTTCAACGAGAAGCCGACCCTCGCGACCGGCTGGGTCAGCGGCGGCTTCTTCGCGTTCCGCCGCGAGTTCGTCGACAAGTACCTCGACGACGACCCCGGCCTGCTCCTCGAGCACAGCCCGCTCCAGCAGGTCGCCCGCGACGGCGAGCTCACCGTGCACGAGCACGAGGGCTTCTGGATGGGCATGGACACCTTCCGGGACTGGACCGAGCTCAACGGCATGTGGGACCGCGGCGTCGCGCCGTGGCGGATCTGGGAGGACTGAGAGATGCGCATCCTCGTCACCGGCACCGAGGGCTACCTCGGCTGCCTGCTCGCCCCGCGGCTGCTCGCGGCCGGCCACGACGTCGTCGGCGTCGACACCGGCTACTACGCCCAGGGGTGGCTCTACAACGGCGTCCCGCAGACCGCGCGCACGCTGCGCAAGGACATCCGCCACCTGGACGCCGCGGACCTCGAGGGCGTCGACGCCGTCGTGCACATGGCCGAGCTGAGCAACGACCCGCTCGGCCAGCTCGCGCCGAACGTCACGTACGACGTCAACCACAAGGGCTCGGTGCGCCTGGCCGAGCTGGCCCGGGCGGCCGGCGTGTCGACGTTCGTCTACATGTCGTCCTGCAGCGTCTACGGCGTCGCCGACGGCACCGTCGACGAGACGAGCCCGGTCAACCCGCAGACCGCCTACGCCGAGTGCAAGGCGCTCGTCGAGCGCGACCTCACCGCGATGGCGGGCGACGACTTCTCGCCGACGTTCATGCGCAACGCGACCGCGTTCGGCACGAGCCCGCGGATGCGGTTCGACATCGTGCTCAACAACCTCGCCGGGCTCGCCTGGACGACGGGGCGGATCGCGATGACGAGCGACGGCACGCCGTGGCGTCCCCTCGTCCACGGCCTCGACATCGCCCAGGGCATCGAGCGTGTCCTCGCCGCGCCGCGCGACACGGTGCACGCGCAGACGTTCAACGTCGGTGCGAGCGACCACAACTACCGCGTCCGGGAGATCGCCGAGACCGTCGCCGAGGTCTTCCCCGGCTGCGAGCTGAGCTTCGGCGACAACGGCGGCGACAACCGGTCCTACCGCGTCGACTTCGCCAAGATCGAGGACGTCCTCGGCTACCGCGCGCAGTGGGACGTCGCCCGCGGCGCCCGCCAGCTGCGCGACGTCTTCGCCGCGATCGACATGGACTCGATGACCTTCACCGGCCGCGGGCACACCCGCCTCAAGCAGCTCGAGCACCTCATCGCCACCAAGCAGCTCGACTCCGACCTGTTCTGGACCGTCCCCGCAGGAGACTTCTCGTGAAGATCACCCCGACGCACATCGAGGGCGTCGCCGTCGTCGAGCTCGAGCCGCGCAGCGACGACCGCGGCTTCTTCGCCCGCTCGTTCTGCCGCGAGGAGTTCCTCGCCGCGGGCCTCGAGCCGGCGGTCGAGCAGTGCAACGTCTCGTTCAACCACCGCGCGGGCACGCTGCGCGGCATGCACTTCCAGCTCGACCCGGCCCCCGAGGCCAAGCTCGTGCGGTGCACCCGCGGCGCCGTCGTCGACGTCGTCGTCGACATCCGTCCCGGGTCGCCGACCTACCTCCAGCACGTCATGGTCGAGCTCACCGCGGACAACCGCACGGCGCTGTACATGGCGCCGTTCCTCGCCCACGGCTACCAGACGCTCGTCGACGAGACCGAGGTGTTCTACCAGGTCTCCGGCGCCTACCAGCCGGGCGTCGAGCGCGGCCTGCGGCACGACGACCCCGCGCTGGACATCCGCTGGCCGGTGGCCGTGACCTCGGTGAGCGACAAGGACCGGCAGTGGCCGCTGCTCGAGGTGGGCGCGTGATCCTCGTCGACACCGCCCTGCGCCGCCGCGAGGCCGAGGGCCGCCCGGTGCGGGTGGCCCTCGTGGGCGCGGGCTTCATGGGCCGCGCGTTCGTCAACCAGGTCGTGAACTCGGTGCCCGGCATGCGGATCGCCGCGATCTGCAACCGGACCCCCGCCAACGCCGAGCGCGCCCTCAAGGAGGCCGGCGTCGAGGAGTGGGCGGTCGTCGACGACGCCGCCGGCGTGGACGCCGCTGCGGCGCAGGGGGTCCCGGCCCTGACGCAGGACTTCCGCGCCGTCTGCGAGTCGGCGTCCGTCGACGCCGTCGTCGACGCGACGGGCGACGTCGAGTACGGCGCGCAGCTCGCGCTCGCCGCGATCGCCGGCGGCAAGCACCTCGTGCTGCTCAACGCCGAGGTCGACGGCACCGTCGGGTGGGCGCTGAAGAAGCGGGCCGACGCCGCGGGCGTCGTCTACACCGGCGTCGACGGCGACCAGCCCGGCGTGCAGCTCAACCTGCTGCGCTTCGTCGCCGGGATCGGCCTGCGCCCGCTCGTCGCGGGCAACATCAAGGGCCTGCAGGACCCGTACCGCAACCCCACGACGCAGGAGGGCTTCGCCCGCCAGTGGGGCCAGGACCCGCACATGGTGACGTCCTTCGCCGACGGCACGAAGATCTCCTTCGAGCAGGCCATCGTCGCCAACGCCTGGGGCTTCACCGTCGAGCGGCGCGGCATGCGCGGCGCCGACCACCGCGGCCACGTCGACGAGCTGACGAAGGCCTACGACGTCGAGGCGCTCGAGGCGTCCGGCGGCGTCGTCGACTACGTCGTCGGCAGCACGCCCGGCCCCGGGGTCTACGTCCTCGCGACGCACGACGACCCCAAGCAGCGGCACTACCTCAACCTCTACAAGCTCGGCGAGGGGCCGCTCTACTCGTTCTACACGCCGTACCACCTGTGCCACTTCGAGGTCCCGACGACCGTCGCCCGCGCCGTGCTCTTCGGCGACGCGGCCATCACCCCGGCCGGCCCGCCGCGGGTCGAGGTCGTGGCGACGGCCAAGCGGGACCTGCCCGCGGGCGCCACCCTCGACGGCCTCGGCGGCTACGACACCTACGGCGTCGCCGAGCGCGCCGACGTCACCGCCGCCGAGGGCCTCCTGCCGATGGGCCTGGCCCAGGGCTGCGTCCTGCGCCGGGCCGTCACCAAGGACGAGGTGCTCACCCACGCCGACGTCGACGTGCCGTCCGGCCGCGTCGTCGACACCCTGCGGGCCGAGAACGCCACGGAGGCGGGGACGCGATGACGCGCGGCACCGGGGCCGCCCTCGGTCTGCTCGGGGCGGCCGGCTACCTCTCGCACATCGGTCTGCCCATCGGGCTCCACGCCGCCGCGCGTCGATCCGCCTCCCGCGACGACGCGCGGCGGACGGTGCCCGGCCCGGCGGCGCCCGCGACCGACGCGTCGACCGTCATCGACCTCACCGACCCCTTCCTCGACGTGCGGGTGGTCATCCCCGCGCACCGCGAGGCCGGCGCCCTGCGCACCACGCTGCCGCAGCTGCACGCGGCGGGCATCCGGCCGGACTCGGTGCTCGTCGTGGTGGACGGCGACGAGGAGACGCGGGACGTCGCGCTCGAGCTGGGCGCCCAGGTGGACTTCAGCCCGCGGCGCCGAGGCAAGTCCGGCGCGCTCAACGACGCGATGGCTCGCTGCGCCGATGCGGGTGCCGTCATCTGCATGGACGCCAACGTCAGCGTGACGCGGGAGTCGCTGCTCGCCGTCATCCGCCCGGTCCTGGCCGGGCACGCCGCCGTCGCGAGCGGGGTCAAGAAGGAGCGCGGCAGCACCGGCGAGGGCCTGTACTGGAAGTTCGAGTCCCGGCTCATGGAGTACGAGAACGCCCTCGGCGGCAGCCTGGCCGTGGTCGGCGAGCTCATGGCCATCGCCCCGGACCGCTACCGCCCCGTGCCTCCGCTCGGGGTCAACGACGACCAGTGGATCGCGGTGGACACCGCGCTGCGCGGGCACCGCGTCGTCGTCGTCCACGACGCGGTCGCGCTCGAGGACGCCGCCCCGGTCGCCGAGCAGCGGGAGCGGCGCGCCCGCATCTCCGCGGGAGTGCTCCGGCTGCTCTGGGCACGCCGCCGGGAGCTCGCCGCCTCACGCTCGACGCCGGTCCGGCTGTTCCTGCTCCACAAGGGCTGGCGGATGACGGTCGGCCCGGCGGCCCAGACCGCGCTCGTCGTCACGTGCGCCGCACGGTCCCGCACGTCATGGACGGCGCGGCTGGTGCTGGCCGGTCACGTAGCGGGGGTGGCCGCGCAGCTGCTCCCGCTGCCGGAGGGCGCACCGCGCGTCGTCCGCCTGCCCTGGGCCCTGCTCGGCCAGGCCGTGGGGATGCCCATCGTCACGGCCGGAGCGGGACTGGTCCGCGTGATCCGGGACCCTCACGGCGACCCCCGGTGGCGGACCGTCGAGCGCTGAGCCCCTGCGCCGCAGCGGCTCCCGTCCATCGGCCCCGGACCGACCACCCGCCACGGCGGGCGGTCAGCGTCCGGGGCCGAACGCCTTCCGGAAGGCGGCGGCCGCCTCGGGGTGGGCGTCGGTCATGAGCCGGTGGGCCCCGTCGTCGCCGTCGAACTCGAAGTAGGCGTGGTAGAGCACGTTGTTTTCGGGGTCGGTGACGAAGGCGTGCATGAGCCGCACGTAGAGGCCGTTGTCCCCGCCCCCGGTCCCGTCCGGACGGTCCCACACGCCCCACTCCGGCACGCTGAGCGCCTTGCCCCGTTCGCGGGCGAACCGGGCCCAGAACTCCAGACCCCGCTCCCCGCCGTGGATCTCCTCGTTCCAGGCCTTCGACTGCTCCAGCGCCCGGCAGAGGTCGTCGCACTCGTCGGGGTAGGGGTAGACGCCGCCGGCGACGTCGTAGGCGTCGACACCCACGACGTCGACTTAGACGTCGCCGGGGTAGTAGTCGACGGCGTCGTAGCGCGAGTCGCCGTTGTCGACGTTCCAGTCGAAGACGAAGCGCTGACCCGGCACGGAGCGCATCGCGGTGACGATGCGCCGCCAGTAGGTGACCCACGCCTGCTCGTCGGGCGTGCTCCACCGCGACTCGGCCAGGTTGAACTCCCACCCGAGGCGGATCACCGTGTCCGCACGGCCGCCCGAGACGAGGGTGCGGGCCAGCTCGACGTAGTAGCCGTCGAAGGCGCCCGTCGCGCCCTGCTGCACGGTCGCGTCCTCGTCCTCGCGCGGCAGCATCGCCACCCCGAGCACGAGCCGGGCCGGCACCTCCCGCCAGACGTCGACGAGGTAGGCGGGGTAGGCGATCTCCTCCCACGTGTCCCGCGCGGAGAAGTCGACGACGTACTCGACGGGGCGTCCCGCCCAGCGGGCGAACTCCTCCACGGCAGCCGGCTGGGACTGCCGGAAGACGCCGAACCCCGGGTCGGCCACGCCGGGGGTGGGGGTCGCGAGCAGTCCCGGGCGCAGGTCGGACCGTCCGGTGCCCGAGCCGGTGCCCAGCGCACCGCTGACGAGCAGCGCGGCGACGAGCCCGAGGAGCGCCGCGAGGACCGTGGAGACGACCAGCAGGCGGGAGCGCAGCCTCATCCGCCGGAGCGGGCCTGGCCGCGCGGGACCGCCTCGTCACCGCTGTCGTCGACGACGACCACGTGGTCCTCGACCGGCGAGGTGCCGTGCAGGAGACCGGAGAAGCCCTGCTCGCCCGGGGCAGGGTCGTCGCCGCGGCGGGCGCGGCGCGGCCGCTCCAAGGGCCCCGGCCCGCCCGTGGTGGCGACGGACCGTCCCGCTGCGGTCGGCTGGGGCGTGAGGGACCGGGGCAGCACGGCCGCCACGACCGTCTCGGCGAGCCCGACGCGCGTGCGCAGTGCCGTGAGGTCGGCGACCGTCGTCGCCGGCCCGACGACCAGGAGCAGGCCGTCCACGGCGCCCAGCGCCGCGAGACCGTCCGTCGTGCCCGACCCGGAGGCCGGGTCGACCACGTAGAGGTCGGCCTCGCCCTGCACGGCGTCGAGCAGCGCGCGGGCGCTGTCGACCGCCGCCGTGGCGCTCAGCCCCCCGGTCCACACGGGGACGACCTCGGCCGTGCCGGCCCCGGCGAGCCCCTCCGGCGGCAGCGCCAGCCGCGCGCCCACGGGCAACGCCTCGACGGACGCGTACCCCTCGAGACGGTCCGGCGCGGCACCGGGCTCGAGCTGCAGGACGACGACGCGCTGGCCCGAGGCCGCGGCGGCGTCGGCGACCGAACGCGCGGGGGGGCGCACGTGCTCGGGGCCCGTGAGGCCCACGGCCGAGACGAGGACGATGCCGCGCTGCACGGGCAGCCGGTACCCGAGGGCCAGCACGGCGCCGCCGGCGTCGTCCAGCACGGGGGCGTCGAGCACCTCGGCGGCCCGGCGCGCCCACCGGTCACGACCGCCGCGCGCCTCGCCGAAGAGCACCCACGCGCAGCCCACGAGCAGGCCGAGCAGGCCGAGCAGGACCGCGTCCCGGACCGGCTGCGGCGAGGCCGGGTCGCCGGGGACGTCCGCCTCCTCGACGACGCCCACCCCGTCGGCGTACACGGCTGCGCCCGTACGGATCTGCGCCCGGGCGTCGGCGTCCGACTGCTCCGCGACCGCACGGTCGACGGTCGCCTCGACCTGGGCCGCCTTCTCCTGCCGGTACGCCGCGACGACCGCGTTGGCGATGTCCGCCGCCTGCTGGGCGTCGTCGTCCTCCGCCGTGACGTCGACCACCTCGCTGCTGCCCGTCGCCACCGCCTCGACGCGCCGCTTGAGCTGCCAGGGCTCCTCGTCCAGGTCCAGGGAGTCCGAGACGCGCTGCAGGATCGGGGAGGACATCATGACCTCCGCCTGCTTGACCACGTACCGGTCGGGGTCGTTGCTGAAGTTGCCCTGCCCCAGCGGGTCGAACTCGCCGCTGAAGGACAGGAACACCCGCGCCTTGGCCACGTACCGCTCCTGCTGCAGCGAGGAGGCGAGCAGGCCGAGGAGCACGCCGGCCACGAGGCAGACGGCGAGGACGAGTCGCCTGCGCCACAACGGTTCCAGCAGCGTCGGGCCGTCTGACGGGTCGGCGGGACGGGCCACTCGTGACACTCCTTGCTCGGCGGGCGGGACCAGCAGGACCGCGGCGTCGTCCGCCGCCGGCCGGGCCGTGGGCCCGTCGACCGGCTTGGTGGTTCCTGCCCCTGAAGTCTCCCACGCCTCTTAGGATCGCGACGTGGTATCAGGTCAATTGCCCACTACGCCGGAACCTCGACGGCGCACCGCGGAGGAGCCCCCGATGGGATTCGTGACGGCCGCCGTCGTGCCCTGCCGGAACGAGGTGGCGACGCTCGAGCGGTGCCTGTCCGCGCTCCGCGCCCAGCAGCCGCCGCCGCGGCACGTCGTCGTCGTCGACAACGGCTCGACCGACGGCAGCCTCGAGGTGGCGGCCCGGCTCGCCGACGAGGTGCTCGAGGTCGGTTCCGGCACGATCAGCGTGCTGCGCAACCTCGGTGCCAAGGCCGCCCTCGCCGCCGCCCCGGAGACCACGGCACTCTGCTTCGTCGACGCGGACTGCGAGGTGGCTCCGGACTGGAGCGAAGCGGCCGCCACGGCGCTGCGGGACGGTGCCGACCTCGTCGGCAGCCGCGCGCGGGCCGCCGCCGACGACACGTGGGTCGCGCGCCGCTGGGCGGCCGTGGAGGCCCGGCAGGCGCACGGCTCCTCGCTCGTGTGGAGCCAGCACCTCGTCGTGCGGCGCTCGGTGTTCGAGGCCCTCGGCGGCTTCTCCGAGACCCTGGTGACCGGCGAGGACGCCGACCTGTCGGCGAGGGTCCGCGCCACCGGCGGGACCGTGCGCCTGGTCGAGGAGATGGTCGCCGTGCACCACGGCTTCCCCTCCGACCTCGCCGGGTTCTGGCGCCGGGAACGGTGGCACACCCGGGCTCGGGGGTGGTGGCCGCGCATGTCGGGCCGCAGCCGAGGCCTCGTCGCGGGCGGGGCGGTGTGGACGGTGCTCGGCGCCGCCGCCGCGGCGCGGGCCGCGACCGGCAGCAGCCGTCCGCTGGGGGCGTGGACGTTGGCCTCCGTGGTCGCCGTCCCCGCCCTGGGGCGCCTCGCCGGCGGTGCCCGGCGGGACCCGGCGGCCTGGCTGCAGGACGGGCTGCTCATGGGCCTGTGGACCGCGCGACGCGTCGCGCGGCTGCCGCGCGAGCTCGGCCAGGACGCAGGTGCGTCGTGACCGGCTTCGAGGTGGTGCTCGTCACCTACCGCAGCGCGGGCCAGGTCGCCGAGCTGCTGGACGGGCTGCCCGCCGACCTGCCCGTCGTCGTCGTCGACAACTCCGGGGACGTCGACGGCGTCCGGGCTCTCGTCACCGCCCGGCGCAACGGCAGGTACGAGGACGGCGGTGGCAACGGGTTCGCCCACGCGGCGAACATCGGCGCGCGCACGTCGGCCCACGCTGTCGTCGTCTTCGCCAACCCGGACAGCCGGCCGGACCTCGCGACCCTCGAGGCCCTGGTGCGCGACGTCAGCGACGACCCGCTGTGCGCCTCGAGCGCCGCCACGCTCGTCGGTCCCGACGGCCGGGTCGAGATCGGCGTCGCCGGGTGGGAGCCGACCGCCCGGCGCGCGCTCGTCCACTCGCTCGGCCTGCACAAGCTCCTGCCGACCGCCGGGCTCTTCGCCCGCCCGGTGCTGGGCCGGCCGATCGACGTCGACTGGACGTCCGGCGCCGCGCTGGCGGTCCGCCGGGACACCTTCCTCGCCCTCGGCGGCTTCGACGAGGACTTCTACGTCTACAACGAGGACGTGGCCTTCGGCCGGGCCGTGCGGGAGTCGGGGTTGCGGCAGCGGCTGCGCACCGACCTCACCGTCCCGCACTCCAGCGGCGGCAGCGGTGCACCCTCGCTGGAGATGATGCGGCTGCGCGGAGCCTCGATGGCCCGCTACGTGTCGCGGCACAACAGCGCGGCGACCTCGCTCGCGACGCGTGTCGCCCTGTCGCTCGGCTACGCGGTGCGGGTCCTGCAGCAGGTCGTCCGGCGCGACCGGGGCCGGGCGGCCGAGCACGCGGCGTACGTCAAGGGGTTGCTCACCGCGCGGGCCTTCGTCGCCGGCCGCGAGGTGACGAGTGGCTGAGACGGCGACGCTCGGGTCCTCCACCGCACCGGTCCCCGCTCACGCCGACACCTCCCGGTCCGCCTTCGCCGCCGCCCGGGCGGCGGCCGCCCGGGACCGCGACGAGCGGCTGCTCCTGCGGCTGCTCACCGGTCTGCTCCTGGTCACCGTGCTCGGCCAGCGCTTCGCGGTGCCCGTCGGCTCGATGCCGGTGGCGCTGCCGCTGCTCGCCCTCTGGGTGACCGTGGCCCTGACGTCCTACTACCGCCTCGTCCGGCACGACGCCGTCCGCACCGAGTTCTTCGTCCTCGCCGCCGCGGCGTGCTGCACGGCCGCCTGGCTGGCTACGTTCCCGGGCGAGCCGCTGTCCGTCACGTCCCTGGTGCTCCTGCTCGTGCTCTGGGCGCCGTGGGCTCTGACGGTGCGCCGCGACCTCGTGCCGGTCGCGGCCCGGCTCGGCCGGCGCTTCGTCCTGCTCATGACCGTGGTCGCCGTGGCGGCCGTCGGGCAGATGGTCGCCCAGCTCACGGGTCTGTGGGCGTGGGAGGACTACCTGACCGAGTGGGTGAGCCGGGACTGGCTGGTCCAGGGCTTCAACGTCTCGATCCCGGTGGTCTACGACTCGCCCATCCACAAGTCGAACGGGCTGGTCCTCCTCGAGCCGTCGTTCCTGTCCCAGCTCTGCGCGGTTGCGGTCGTCGTCGCCCTCGTGCTGCGCCGCCCGGCCTGGCAGATCCTCGTGCTCGGTCTCGGCATCGTCGTGTCGCTGTCCGGGACCGGGATCGTCCTGCTCGCCGCCGGGCTGGCGGTCCTGCTCGTCCGCCGGCCGCGCCTGGTCCGCCCCGGCTACGTCGTGGCCGTGGCCGCGGCGGTGGCGGTGGTGCTGCTGTCCCCGGCGGGAGCGTTGCTGCAGAGCAGGATCGGAGAGACGTCGGAGCAGGGGTCCAGCGGCTACCTGCGCTTCGTCGCCCCCTACACCGAGGTGGCGAGAGGTCTGGACGTCGACCCCCTGCGCTACCTCGTCGGCGCCGGCCCGGGCACCTCCGAGCGGCTCCTGGAGTCCGACCGCGTGGGCGCCGGGACGCCGGTGGTCTACACGATCGCGCCCAAGCTGGCCTTCGAGTACGGCCTCGTCGCCGCGGCGGCGTTCTGCGCCTTCCTCGGCGTGTGCCTGTGGCGCCGCCCACCGTGGGCCGTCGTCCCCTCCGCGGTCGCCGTCATGCTGCTCCTGCTGTCCGGCAGCCTGCTGCAGCCGCACACCGTCGTGCTGGCGTGGCTGCTGACGTCCCTGTGGGGCTCGGGCGGACGGGCCGGCGGCGCGGAGGTCTGAGCTCCTCCGCACCACCGGCCGCCGCCGTGGTCACCAGCCCGCGTTGTACTGCGCTGCGGCGCGCGGGTTCTGGGTCGGCCCGTACAGCGAGGAGGCGCAGTACGACGCCGGCTCGTTGAAGTACGCCTCGTAGGCGATGTGCGCGGCGTTGGTCCGGAAGAACTCGTTCATCTTCGCGATGTAGAACGGGTTGTCGCCGCCGTTGTGCCCGGCCCACGCGGTGCCGGGGTAGACCCCCCACTCCGGCACGGACAGCCGCTTGCCGTGGGCCTTGGCGAAGTCCAGCCAGAACTTCAGCCCGTAGGCGCCGGCGTAGTGCTCCTGCCACGTCGCCTCGGACGTCGCCCCCGGCCAGCCGTCGTAGGAGTCGACGCCGACGATGTCGACGTAGGCGTCACCCGGGTAGGCGAGGCGCGGGTCCGAGACGCTCTGCCCCGGACCGCGGTTGACGTTCCAGTCCCAGCGCAGTGCCGGCGCGACGGACTCCGCCGAGGTCACGACCTGGCGCCAGCACTCCGCGAAGTCGGCCGGGTTGTGGGCGGACCACTTGTACCAGTTGCCGTTGAACTCCCAGCCGAGCCGGACGATCGTCTCGTCGTCGAGGCCGGCCGCCTTGATGTTCGTCGCGAACTGCTTCCAGTAGCCGTTGTAGGCACCGGTGCGGCACGTCGCGAGCGACGCACCGACGTTCTCCGGGAACGGCGCCACCCCGAGCACCTTGACGTAGGGCGTGCCCTTCCACGCGTCGTAGAGCCAGCCGGGCGAGACGACGTCGTTCCAGGACGAGCGGGCGGACCAGTCGACGACGACGTCGAGCGGCCGGCCGCGCCACGCGCCGAACGCCTCGTGCTTGGCGCGCTGAGAACCGGGGACGTACACGCCGCTGGCCCACGGCAGCCCGGAGCGGATCGGGACCGGGCCCGAGGTGGGCGGCGGAGTGGTCGGCGGCGGGGGCGGCGGGAGCGTCGGCGTCGAGGGCGTCACCTCGATGGCCGAGACGACGGCGTTGTCGGCCTTCGCCGTGAAGTTCAGCGTGAGGTAGCCGTCGGAGACCGCGACGTCCTTCGCGAACGACCATGCGGTGTTGGCGCCGACCGCCTTGTAGAGGTCGACGTCCGTGACGAACGGCGAGTGCTCGGCGGTCACGGAGAACACCCGCTTGCCGGCCGCCGTCCAGTAGGTCTCGGCGGACAGCAGACGCACGCGGTAGGTCCCGGCGGGCACGGGGATCCGGTACGTCGTCATGCCCCAGCGGCGGCGCTGGAAGAGCGCGTCGTCGGACGTTCCGGCGATGGGGTTGCTCGACGTCGAGGGCGTCCCGCCCGTGAAGTACCGGTCGGCTTCCCACGTGACGCCGGCCGCCGTCGTCGAACCGCCCCCGGCGTTCACGCGCACGGGGCTCACGGCCGCGACCGCGGTGCCGGAGCCCCCGACGCAGACGACGGGTGCCGAGACGGCTGCGGCCAGGGCGAGCGAGACGGCGCGGCGGCAGGTGCGCGAGCGGGGGACGGGGATCGCGATGCTTCGGGCGACGAGGGGCACGGGAGGGTCCTCTTCGGAGGCGTCGGGAGCCGGCGGCCCCCACCGACCGGTCGGCCGGACCCCCCGAACGTCGGAGCCGTCCCCGGGACCCCTGGAGGGACCACCGCCCGGGATCCGCCGTTCGTGTGACACATCGTGACTCTCAGTGACTCACAGCGATAGTCCGGTTAGCCGGTGTCGTCCGTGTCCGCCCGCATAGGCTGGGAGCTCACCCCGTCGACGGCCCGGCCACCCTGCCCGGGCGCACGGGGGGTCGGAAGGAGCCAGCCGGTGCCGGAGCCTCGCGTCGAGGCGCACGACGGCGTGCAGCTCCAGGTCCAGGGTCAGGAGCAGGTCGACGTCCCCGTCGCGCGGACCGGCCGCGCCGAGCACTCGCGCCGGGCCGCCTGGACCTTCGTCGACCAGGCGCTGTCGAGCCTGACGAACGCCGCGCTGTCGATCCTCGTGGCGCGCAGCGTCACCACCGACGCCTTCGGCGCGTTCAGCATCGCCCTCGTCACCTTCTCGTTCGCGATCGGCCTGTCCCGGGCCGGGATCACCGACGCCCTCGTCATCCGGCACAGCGCGGACGGCCCGTCGTCGCTGCGCTCGGCGGCCGGTGACGCGGCGGGCGCCGCGCTCGTCCTCGGCGTGCTCGCCGGGGGCCTGCTCGCCCTCGCCGGGCTCGCCCTGAGCGGCCTGGCCGGCACCGCCCTCCTCGCGCTGGCCGTCGTGCTGCCCGGGCTCCTCGTCCAGGACGCCTGGCGCTACGCCTTCTTCGCCGGCGGCCGGCCCCGCGACGCGGCCGCCAACGACCTCGTGTGGGCCGTCGCCCAGCTCACCGCCGTCACCGCGATCATCACGACCGGGCACGCCTCCGTCGCGACCCTCACCCTCGCCTGGGGCGGCGCGGCGCTCGTCGCCGCCGTCGTCGGCGCGGTCCAGGCGCGCGTCGTCCCGCGGCCGTGGCGGGCCCGGCGGTGGCTCACCCGGCACCGCGACCTGTCGGGGCGGCTCGGCCTCGACTACGTGCTCAACATGGGTGCGGTGAACGCGGCGACCTACCTCGTCGGGGCGATCGCGGGGCTGGCCGCCGTCGGGGCGCTGCGCGCGGCGCAGGTCCTCCTCGGCCCGCTCACCCTGGCCTTCGCGGCGGCGAGCGCCTTCGCGCTGCCGCTCCTGTCGCGCTGGTCGGCCGAGGGACGACGGCTCCTGCGGCCCGCGGTCGCGGTGTCGGCGGTCCTCTCGGCCATCACGCTCGTGTGGTCCGTCGCCCTGTACGTGCTCCCCACGTCGGTCGGCACGGCGCTGCTCGGGGACAGCTGGACGGTGGCGCGCGCGGTCCTGCCGCTGTCGGCGGCCGCGATGCTCGCCCTCGCGCTCGTCACGGGGGCGACGACGGCCCTCAAGGGCATGGGCCTGGCGGGTCGCCTGCTGCGGATCACCGTCGTGCAGTCCCCGCTCATCCTCGCGCTCGGCTGCGGCGGCGCCGCCCTCGCGGGCGCCCAGGGCGCCGCCGCCGGCCTGGCCCTCGCGCAGGCGGTCGGCTGCGTGCTCGGCTGGGTCCTCCTGCGCCGCGCCTCGCGCTGACCCTCAGAGGTAGAGCACGCGGTGCTCGAGGCTGCCCCGCAGCCGCCCGACGGCGGCCCCGGCCAGCGAGACGAGGCGGCCCCGGCCGGCACGGGTCCCGCAGCGCGGCAGGGCGAGGACGACGGCGACCCAGCCGCGCACCGTCCGGCGCAGCCGGCGCCGGGGCAGGCCGCGCGAACGGTGCCGCGCGTACAGGAGCGCCTCGAAGCGGCCGTACTCCACCTCCTGGCGCCACAGGGACGCCAGGTCGCTGCGGTACCGGTAGTGCACGACGGCGTCCGGCACGAAGACGGGCGCGTAGCCGGCGTCCTGCAGCCGCCACGACAGGTCGACGTCCTGCTGGCGGGTCATCCGCTCGTCGTAGCCGCCGACCGCCGCCCACGCCTCGCGCCGCACCCCGAGCGACGCCCCGACGACCGCGGGCCGGTAGCCGAGGAGCACCTCGAGGCGGTTCTCCTGCAACGGTTCCCGACGCGCACGCACCCACGGGGCGTTGAGCCGACCGGCGTCCAGCCGGGCTCCGACGACCGGGTTCGCCCGCAGCGCCGCCGCCATCGCGGCGAGGTAACCGGGCGCGACGACGTCGTCCGCGTCGAGGTGCACGAAGGAGGACCCGCGGGCCCGGGCGACGGCGGTGTTCACCGCGAAGGGCTTGCCGGGCCTCGCGGTCGCGTCGACGACGCGGACGTGCGGCAGCGCGGGCACCGCGGCGAGCACCGCGTCGAGCGCCCCGGGCCGCGTGCCGTTGTCGGCGAGGACGAGCTCCCACGCCGGGGCCCCCTGCTGCCCGGCCAGGGCGGTGAGCTGCTCGGCGAGACCGTCCGCGGCGCCGTGGACGGGGATGACGACGGACACCTCCGGGGCGTCCGCGCCGGGCGCCCACGACCCGGGCGCACCGGTTCCCCCCGCATCGAGCACGTCGCCAGCCTAGGCAGGACCCGAGATCAACCGGACGAAATCCCCAAGACCATTACGAAATTCGCGTCACACCGCGGGGTCCGGCTCGGGGACGACTGCCGGCGCGGTCCGGACGTCCACGACGGCCGAGCTCCGGCGCCGATGGGCGGCGAGGACGACGACGAGGAGCACCGCGCCGGCCATCTCGAGCAGCTCCTCGACCGTCGTCACGAGGACGTAGAGCATCGTGTCCAGCCCGACGGTCGAGTAGACGAGGCTGCCGACCATCTCGACCCCGGCCGCACCGCCGACGTAGAGCGCGCCGGCGACGAGGAGCCCGGAACGGGTGGGCCGGGGCAGCGCGACGAGGAAGCGGAGGTACGCCAGGGCGAAGACGGCGACGAGGGGCAGCGCGACGACGACCCAGGCGAAGAACAGCGCGCCGTCGAGCCCGAAGGCCTGTCGCAGCGGGGTGATCGCCTGCTCGTGGATCTCGGTGAGCTCGTCGACCGAGAGGTAGGCCAGGGCCGCCGCCAGCACCCTCCAGTGCCGGCGCCACCGGCCCGGGGAGTCGGCGGCGACGCCGACGGCGAGCAGCGCGGCGAGGCCGAGCACGGCGGACGAGAACCAGGTGGGCACGTTCCCCTCGCGGTCCACCCAGAAGTACCGCGTCCAGGTGTTGACCCCTGGGGCGTCGAGGCCGAGCCCGACGGAGACGACCGCGCCCGCCAGGCTGAGGACGGTGAGGACGACGACGACGGCGCCGAGCACCGCGCCGGCTCGCCGGGGGTCGACCTTCAGGTCGAAGGTGGTCCCGGCCGGTGCGTTGCTCCTGGTGCGCACGTGTCCCCCTCGATGGCGCCGACGGCTGACCGGCCCGCCCCCGCAGGACACCGGTCGTTCACCTTGATTTCATCACAGAGCACCTCGATCCGGACGGCAACCGACAGATCCCGTTCCCGTCCGACGGCGGCGCTGGGCCAGGATGGAGGGGTGACCCGCTTCGTCGACCCGCCGTCCACGTCCGTGGCCGGCCTCCCCGAGACGATGCAGATCGGGGAGGTGGCCGCCGCCACGGGGCTGAGCCTGCGGTCGATCCGCTGGTACGAGCAGGTCGGGCTCGCCGCGCCGTCGGCCCGCAGCAAGGGCGGCTTCCGGCTCTACACCCCTCGCGAGGTGGAGCGGCTGCTCGTCATCATGCGGATGAAGCCGCTCGACTTCTCGCTCGACGAGATGCGGGACCTGCTCGACACCCTCGACGCCTACCGGGCCGCCGACGCCGGGTCGCGGGGCGCTCTCGCCGAGCGCATCCGCGCCTTCCGCGCGGACGTCGCCGAACGCACCGACCGGCTGCGGGCCCAGCTCGCCACCGCTGAGGCCTTCGCCGGCGAGCTGGACGGCTATCTCGAGGAGGGCTGACGCGATCCGCCTGAACTCTACCCTTACGTCAGGGTAGAGTTGGCGAGGCGCCGTCCGGCGCGGGTCGTCGTCGGGGGGAGCGAGCATGCCGAGCGCTGCCCACCCCACCCTCGCCGAGGCCTTCGACCCCCGGTCCAACGCCCTCACCGTGATGCGGCTCGCGCTGGCCGGGACCGTCGCCGTCGTCCATGCACTCGCCGTCGGGTACGGCCACCAGCCGCGCTTCGCCGGGTCCACGCTCGGGGACGTCGCGGTCGACGGTTTCTTCGTCGTCAGCGGCTTCCTCGTGACCCGCAGCCTGCTGCGCCTGCCGTCCGTCGGCCGCTACGCGTGGCACCGGTTCCTGCGCATCATGCCCGGGTTCTGGGCCTGCCTCGTCGTCACCGCGCTGCTCGTCGCCCCGCTCGTCGCGGTGCTCGAGGGCCGGCCGGCGACCTCCGTGTTCACCGCGGACGACGAGTCCGCCGTCGACTACGTCGTGCAGAACGCG